>JAITTF010000329.1 GCA_031287215.1 Bacteroidales bacterium | reverse complement strand
TGAGGCACAAATATACAATTTTTTTTTAATCGGCACCTCTTAATTTTTAAAAATAAATATTTATCTTTGCGTGCAAAATCAACCCACCCACATCCACAACGTGGGGAAATATGACATTTACTCAAAAAATAAGAACAATCTGTATTCTATTTTTTTTGTACCTTTGCAGGTTGAATTAAAGTAAATAAATAGAATAAAATACAATATTATGTACACAAATTTTCAATCATTTTTAGAAAAAGAGATAACCGACATCAAGGAAGCCGGATTATACAAAAACGAACGCATTATCGTTTCTCCTCAAGGTGGGGAAATTAGACTTGCTAATGGGAATAAAGTATTAAATTTTTGCGCCAACAACTATTTGGGATTAGCTAATAATCCTCAGTTGATTGCCGCAGCTAAAGAGGCTTTAGATACTCATGGCTACGGAATGGCTTCTGTTAGATTTATCTGTGGTTGTTCAGATATCCATAAACTTTTAGAACAAAAAATAGCAGAATTTTTCGGTACAGAAGATACGATCTTGTATGCCGCTTGTTTTGATGCTAATGGGGGGGTCTTTGAACCGCTTTTGACGGAAGAAGATGCGATCATTTCAGATGCTCTCAACCATGCTTCTATCATTGATGGAGTTAGACTGTGCAAAGCACAACGCTATCGTTATAATAATGCAGATATGGCAGATCTCGAAAAACAATTACAAGACGCACAAGCACAGCGTTTTAGATTAATTGTTACGGATGGTGTATTCTCTATGGACGGCAATGTTGCTCCTTTGGATAAGATTTTACCGTTAGCAGAAAAATATGATGCAATGGTGATGGTAGATGAGTCTCATTCAGCAGGTGTAGTAGGTGCAACGGGTCGTGGTGTTACCGAACAATATAACCTGAGAGGCAAAGTCGAAATTCTTACCGGCACACTTGGTAAAGCTTTCGGAGGTGCTATTGGTGGTTTTACTACCGGAAAAAAAGAGATTGTTGAGATGCTTCGTCAACGTTCACGTCCCTATCTATTTTCCAATTCTATACCTCCTATGGTATCTGCTGCCGGCATTAAAATGTTGGAATTAATTTCAGAAACTAATCAATTCCAAGATAAGTTACACAACAATGTAAACTACTTTATCGGCAAGATGAAAGATCTTGGATTTGATATTAAACCTACACAATCCGCTATTTGCGCTGTGATGCTTTATGATGCTAAATTATCGCAGGATATGGCTGCAAAATTGCAAGATGAAGGCATTTTTGTTACTGGGTTCTATTATCCTGTAGTTCCAAAAGGACAAGCAAGAATTAGAGTTCAAATTTCTGCTGCTCACGAAAAAGAGCATTTAGACAAATGTATTGCCGCTTTTACCAAAGTAGGTAAAGAGATGGGTGTCATTAAATAAAGTCTAACTTAAGATAAAATTTTGTTCAGTTATTTTTCTTAGAATGAAAAAAAAGACAGTATTGGTATTAAAATGGGGGGGACTGTTAGGGATTGGTATGGCATTTCTTTTGTTTTTGACAAGATTGCCGGTGTTTGATGTATTAACGGTGGGTCCTATTATAGATGTAATGAAATTTGCCATCATCTTCATTGCCATCTATTTTGGTATTAAAGAGTATCAGGATGATTTGAGTGAAGGTAAAATTACATTTTCTAAAGCCTTTTTAATAGGGGCTTTAATCTCGGTTCTTGCCTTTTTGATTGTCATTTGCTACCTTATGTTTCATTATGCAGTCATAGAAAAAGATGCACTCCACAAGATGGATGCTTTTTCTGTGCTATTGTACAGTTTGCTCTTTACGCTCTTTATTTCATTGTATCTTTATCGTATTAAGGAAGACGAACTACCTCCCGTTGTCGAAGAGGAACAAGAAAATGGAGACTTTGTAGAAGAAGAACAAGTGGAAGAAAACCAACAAGATATTGAAAATTAATTAAATAGTTATGGATATTTCTGTTATTGTACCGCTCTTAAATGAGGAAGAGTCATTACCCGAATTAGTGGAATGGATAGATCGAGTGATGCAGACCAACAATTTCTCTTATGAAGTGATTTTAGTAGATGATGGTTCACATGATAACTCCTGGAGTGTCATTGAAGCACTTCAAAAACGTTTTTCAGGAGTAAAAGGGATTAAATTTAGGAGAAATTATGGGAAATCTGCGGCACTAAGCGTGGGGTTTGAAGCAGCTCAAGGTGATGTTGTTATTACTATGGATGCCGATTTGCAAGATAGCCCGGAAGAGATACCCGAACTCTATAGCATGATCATGACAGAGGGTTGTGATATGGTATCCGGTTGGAAAAAAGTGCGTTATGACTCTAAGTTGGCAAAAAATATCCCTTCAAAATTATTTAATTGGGCAGCCAGAAGAATGTCGGGCATCAAGCTACATGACTTTAATTGTGGTTTAAAATCCTATAAAAACGAGTTAGTGAAGTCTATAGAAGTCTATGGAGAGATGCATCGCTATATTCCGGTAATTGCTAAAAGAGCAGGATTTGTCAAGATAGGCGAAAAAGTAGTACTTCATCAAAAACGAAAATATGGGGTTACTAAATTTGGTTGGGATAGATTTATCAATGGTTTTCTGGACCTGATTTCAATCTCTTTTATAACTCGTTACGGAAAAAAACCGATGCACATTTTTGGACTTTGGGGTACCCTTTTCTTTTTACTTGGTGGAGGCATTACAATTGGGTTAATTGTTTCAAAACTGGTAAATATCAGTCATAACGTTGTATCTTATCGTCAAGTGACCGACCAGCCCTTATTCTATTTGGCATTGTTGGCAATGATTTTCGGGTTGATCTTATTTATGACCGGCTTCTTAGGCGAATTGATAGCTCGTTCTTCTAATGACAGGAACACTTATCTTATCTCGAAAAAGATCTAAAAAAGTGCAATAGAACAATACGATTATGATCTCTTGCGACAAGTTTTCTTTTTCTTATGGTACGAAAGAGGTGCTCAGGGATGTTAATTTTACGATTCCAAAGGGCGATTTTTGTGCTCTATTGGGATTAAATGGGTCCGGAAAATCTACATTATTAAAACTACTTGCCGGATTACTCTCTACTCAATCGGGAGCTATTTTTATCGATCAAAAACAGATTAAGGATTATTCTATTAAAAATCTTTCCCAAAAGATAGCCTACGTATCACAAAGACAAGATATAATCTTTGATTTTTCGGTATATGACATTGTCATGATGGGACGTAATCCCTATCAAACACATTGGTCGGTACCGGATGCCGAAGATGAGCGTATCGTAGCAGATGCGATAGAGATGTGTCATCTTTCACAGCTACAAGAACACACTTTGACGCAAATCAGTGGGGGCGAGTTACAGCGGACCTTTATAGCATGTGCTATTGCGCAACAGGCTCCGATTATTTTATTAGACGAACCCTTAAGCAATTTAGATATTATCCACAAATTTGAAATTATGGAGATCTTGACCCATCTCAATCAAACACAAAAGACTACCATTCTTATTTCCTTACACGATTTTTCAGTAGCTAAGCAATACGCACCCACTTCTATGATACTAAGTGATGGATTTTTAACTAGTTTTGGTGAGACTTCCTCTATCCTCAAGCCCGAAGTGATCAAAGAGAATTTCAATCTTTCCGATCAATTTATGATTGATGATTATGGGAATGTGAGGAAAAAATGTGAAGTGTCTAAAACATTTGGAGAACCTTAAACATACTTTTTTCCTAAAAATAATTCCAAAAATAGAGTTTAGTTTTACGATACTGGATACTCTACATCAATTTTGTTTATAGAATCTCAGGCATAATAGACAAAAAATAAGTTGTTAAAAATCAAAGAATAACCTATTTATGTTATTTTATAGCCAATTTTTTCAAAAAGTTATTTTTATAAACGCGAGAAATATTGAAGATTTCTTGTTGGATGCAAACTGTATCTTTCTGATATTTGCTAACTTTACTACAATTAATTACCGTAGAATTGTTGATTCTTGCAAATAAAGTAGTTGGAAGTTGGTCGAAAAATTGTTTAATGTTTGATTTATGGGTAATTATTTCGCCTGAAGTTAGATATACATCTGTTAAGTTTCCATTACTTTTAAGATAAAGAATGTCATTATAGTTAATTTTTATTGAAGAGTCTTTGTTTTTAATAAAAATATGATCTGGAAGACTCTTTTTGTTATAATTTTCTATTCGAGAATCCATAAATATTTGAGAATCATTAAGATTTAAACATTTTATAATATGTTTAATTTTACTAATCTTTTTACAAAAATAATCTAATTCAAGTCTTTCAACGACTAAAAAATCAAAAAGTCCTCGATCAATATAATTAATTATATCAACATTGTTTTTACCAACTCCAATAATAAAAGGAGGTTTATAAATTAAATTAACAAAATCTGACAAATCCATTTTTAGACTTTCTAATTCTATTAAGAAGATGTCAGGTCTTAGACTTTCTAATTTTTCCATACAACTAACTTCATCAGAGAATTTTTCTAAGATAATTATGGTTGAGAAGTGGTTAAATAAATCTTCTAATTTTTTTAAAATGGAATTGTTTTTAATAAAAAAAACCGCAGTAATTGATTTCATAATTTTAAATTTATTATTTGTAAAATATAAAACGCAAAAATACAAATAAAAACAATACAAAAAACCATTTTTATTAATTAAATTTAGAAAAATATAATTAATAAAACAGCTTTATAAATACAAACAATATATCGGAAACGACTGTTGGAGAATATTTATAATAGTTTTCCCCTATTTTGTTTACTCATCTTTACTCACAGTAATGCCTAATTTTTGCATAATAGCATCATTAATATCCCATTTTGGATCTGCATATACGATTGTCATGGCTCCTGAAGTGTCAAAAACAAAAGCATATCCTTTATCTTTTGCGTATTCGTTGATAGCGGTTAGTACTCTATCTTGAATAGGTTTTACTAACTCTTCTCTCTTTTTGAACAAATCGCCATCTTTTCCAAAACGTTTTTTCTGTAAGTCTTTGGCATCTTTTTCAGCAGAGATTATAGATTCTTCGCGACTTTTTTTCATTTTTTCAGGTAAAGTAATAGCTTCAACCTGAAACTTTTTATACATTGAATCAATACTTTTAAAGCGAACTTCGATCTCTTTTTGCCAATTGGCAGCAATGCGATCAAGTTCTGCTTGGGCTTCTATGTACTCCGGCATGTTGCCTAAAATGTATTCAGAGTCAATGTAGGCATATTTTTGCCCAAATCCGGTGATTGTCAATGTTATTACAAAAACTATTAATAAAAAATATTTTTTCATAAGAATAAAATTTTAATTTCTATGTTTATTTCATCTAATAAAACTCTTTTTTTTTAAAAATATTGTATCGATATTATTTTCTTATTTTCACTATCGTTAATTCATTAAAATATGAATTGCAAATGTACGCAAATTTTTTCAATTGTAGTACATAAACAAAAATTACTTTCAAATTTTTTTAGTACTATTCTATCTTCAAATGGGCAAAAACATTCGTTTCTTTCGTTTACGTTTTCTCATTAATATAACTATTGTCAACAAAAAGGAAACATTTTAGCTCCATAAGAAGATGGCAAAAAAAAACATTCTTCATTTTGTATGCTGAAGAATGTGGTTAAAAACAATGAACGTATGTTGTACAACGATTTTTTTCGATTTTTGTTTCTTCTGATAGGATTCAAGAATTGAATTGAATTTCAACAATGTTCATTTCTATGATGATTTTATCAATTTAATTAAGCTAAAGCACCATTATTACCAATAATAGGTATCTCGAATGCCGTTTCTTTAATAATGCCGTTTACCTCTTCATATTTTTTTATATTTTCGGCAAGTGCATTAAGGAATCTTTTTGTATTTTGAGGGGTCATAACTACTCTTGAGCGCACATTTGCCTTAGGTATTCCGGGCATCATAGCTACAAAGTCTAAAATAAATTCCGCATTTGAGTGAGTAATAATGGCTAAATTTGAATATACACCTTGTGCAACATCATCTGTTAAATTGACATCCAATTTTTGTTGTTCTTTCATATTGATTTTTTTTTGTATTAGAATAACTGATTAATATTTGGATGCTTGAAGAATTTCATATTCTTCTATAGATCCGACTTCAAGGGTTTGATATTCTTTAAGTCCAGTGCCAGCAGGTATTAAATGACCTACAATAACATTTTCTTTCATGCCTATCAAATTATCCCTTTTGGCATTGATTGCGGCTTCTGTAAGAACTTTTGTAGTTTCTTGGAAAGAAGCAGCGGAAATAAAACTTTGAGTTTGCAGGGCGGCACGGGTAATACCTTGTAAAATAGGTTTTCCTGTTGCCGGTCTTGCATCTCTAACTTCTACCAATTTTAGTGCTTTACGTTTTAGAAGAGAATTTTCATCGCGTAAAACCTTAGCATTAATAATCTGACCCTTCTGATAATTGGAAGAGTCTCCTGCTTCAGTTACTACTTTTTTATCCCATATTTGATCATTTTCTTCTTGGAAATCAATTTTATTGACCAAATCACCTTGTAAGAATTTAGTATCACCCGGATCTTCTATTTCCATTTTACGCATCATCTGACGAACGATCACTTCAAAGTGTTTGTCATTTATTTTAACACCTTGTAAACGATACACTTCCTGGATTTCATTAACGATATATTCCTGCACTTTCATAGCACCTTTAATAGAGAGGATGTCTGCCGGTGTTAAAGCACCTTCAGATAATGGAGTACCAGCTTTTACGAAGTCATTTTCCTGAGCCAAAATCTGTTTAGAAGTAGGGATGAGGTATGATTTTTCGTTACCGGTTTTAGAGGTAATTTTAACCGAACGATTACCTCTTTTGAGTTTCTTTTCAAAAGAGACGACGCCATCGATTTCGGCAACTACTGCAGGGTCTGACGGGTTACGAGCTTCAAACAACTCTGTAACACGAGGCAGACCTCCTGTAATATCCCCTGCTTTTCCAAATGAACGAGGTATTTTAACTAAGATGTCTCCTGAATCTATTTTTGCCCCCTCTTCAACAGCCAAACGAGCACCTACCGGAATGTCGAAACTCTTGACTAAATTTCCTTCATCATCATAAACTAAGATGCCCGGGTTTTTAGTTTTAATACGACTTTCAATAATCACCCTATCTTGAATATTGGTTTGCTCATCCACTTCAACACGGAAAGTAATACCTTCAATAATATCATTAAACTCAACACGTCCTGAAACGTCAGAGAGAATCAAAGCATTAAACGGATCCCAATCGGCGATAAGATTACCTTTAGCAATCATATCTCCCTGTTTAAAGTACAGAGATGCACCGTAAGGAATATTGCTGGAGGTCAAAGCTACGCCGGTTTTAACGTCAATAATTTTCATTTCAGCAGAACGACCGATTACTTTCCAGAAATTTTTTCCAGCATCATCAATTTTTTTGAGGGATCTTAACTCATCAATATTGAGAAGACCATCATATTTAGCTTCAATTTTACTGTTAGCAGCAATATTACCGGCAACACCACCGACGTGGAATGTACGCAAAGTAAGCTGAGTACCAGGTTCACCGATAGATTGTGCAGCGATAACGCCAACAGCTTCACCAATTTGAACCATCTTACCGGTAGCCAAGCTACGTCCATAACATTTCTGGCAAACACCATGTTTAGATTCACAGGTAGGCACCGAACGGATTTCCACCTCTTCGATTGGAGATTTTTCAATAATATCACAATAGTACTCTGTCAGCTCTTGTCCTGCTTTCACAATAAGTTCACCGGTTTGTGGATGGTAAACATCATGTAGTGTAACACGTCCTAAGAGACGGTCAAACAATGTTTCAACGACCTCTTCATTTTTCTTCAAAGCTCCGATAGTCATACCTCTAAGGGTACCACAATCTTCTTCATTGATAATCACATCGTGAGAAACATCCACTAAACGTCTGGTCAAATATCCGGCGTCAGCGGTTTTCAAAGCGGTATCCGCCAAACCTTTACGAGCACCGTGAGTAGAGATAAAGTACTCTAATACGGACAATCCTTCTTTAAAGTTAGACAAAATCGGATTTTCAATAATTTCACCACCGGTAGCGCCTGCTTTACTAGGTTTAGCCATCAAACCACGCATACCGGATAGCTGACGAATCTGTTCGGCAGATCCACGAGCACCGGAATCACGCATCATGTGTACAGGATTAAAACCTTGGCGGTCTTCGCCAATTTGTTTAATCAAGACACTACTCAAACGCGCATTGGTATGAGACCAAACATCAATAACCTGATTATAACGCTCAGTATTGGTAATAAATCCCATGTTATAATTCATGGTAATTTCATCAACTTGGGCATTTGCTTCTGTTACGAGTTGTGTTTTTTCTTGAGGAATGATAACATCATCCAAATTGAATGAAAGTCCACCTTCAAAAGACATACGGAACCCTAAACCCATGATATCATCAAGGAATTGTGCTGTTTTAGCATTTCCTGAGGTGTATAATACATCACCGATAATATCTCTAAGTGATTTTTTGGTCAATAATTTATTGATATATCCAAATCCTTCAGGAACAACTTGATTAAATAGCACTCTACCCACTGTAGTTTCTACCAACTCTTTTTTTCCGTCTCCTTTGAGGTCAACTCTACATTTGATAACCGCATTAAGGTGTACTTTTTTCTCATTATAGGCGATAATCACCTCTTCAGAAGAATAGAATTTAAGCCCTTCACCAATTACGGGTTCGTAAGGGGTGGTGTGTTTTTCTTTAGTAATATAATACAATCCCAAAACCATATCTTGAGAAGGTACCGTAATAGGGGCACCATTAGCAGGGTTTAAGATGTTGTGAGAAGCGAGCATCAACAGTTGAGTTTCGAGGACAGCAGCATTACCCAGTGGTACGTGAACTGCCATTTGGTCACCGTCAAAGTCGGCATTGAAAGCCGTACAGCAGAGAGGGTGTAAACGGATGGCTTTTCCCTCCACCAATTTAGGTTGGAATGCTTGAATACCAAGACGGTGCAGTGTAGGAGCACGGTTTAGAATCACAGGATGACCTTTTAAAATATTTTCTAAGATTTCCCAAACGACAGGGTCTTTTCTATCTACAATTTTTTTAGCTGATTTAACTGTTTTAACGATACCTCTTTCTAATATTTGTCTAATAACAAATGGTTTAAAGAGTTCAGCAGCCATATCTTTAGGTAATCCGCACTCATTCATTTTGAGTTCAGGACCTACCACGATAACCGAACGACCTGAATAGTCAACACGTTTACCTAATAAGTTTTGACGGAAACGACCTTGTTTACCTTTTAAGCTGTCTGATAAAGATTTAAGTGCTCTATTAGATTCAGTTTTAACGGCGTTAGCTTTTCTTGAATTATCAAATAGAGAATCAACGGCTTCTTGTAACATACGTTTTTCGTTACGCATAATGACATCAGGAGCTTTAATTTCTATCAATCTTTTAAGGCGGTTATTTCTAATAATAACTCTACGATAGAGATCATTAAGGTCAGAGGTAGCAAAACGGCCACCATCCAGAGGTACTAAAGGGCGTAATTCTGGAGGAATCACCGGAATAATATTAAGGATCATCCATTCAGGGCGATTAGCGGCTCTTTTTCTACTATCTCTAAAAGCTTCAAAAACATGTAATCTTTTCAGGATGTCATGTTTACGTTGTTGAGAAGTTTCGGTATTTGCTTTATCTCTCAATTGGAAAGATTCTTCATCCAAATCAATATGGTAGAGCAAATCATAGAGTGCTTCAGCGCCCATTTTAGCGATAAATTTATTAGGATCGCTATCTTCGAGCATTCTATTTTCCGGTAATTTGTCTAAGATATCGTAATATTCTTCTTCCGTAAGGATAGTTCTTTCTTTGATGGCATCACTTTCGGCGAGTCCAGCTTGAATGACTACATATCTTTCGTAATAGATGATAGAGTCGATAGCTTTAGAGGTATAACCGAGAAGGGCACCAATTTTATTAGGTAGAGATTTAAAAAACCAGATATGTGCGACGGGGACAGTCAGTTGGATGTGTCCCATTCTTTCACGTCTTACTTTTCTTTCGGTAATTTCTACACCGCAACGGTCGCAAACGATACCTTTATATCTAATTCTTTTATATTTTCCGCAATGGCATTCCCAATCTTTAGTAGGACCGAAAATCTTTTCACAGAACAGACCTTCTCTTTCGGGTTTGTAGGTTCTGTAGTTAATAGTTTCCGGTTTGAGTACTTCGCCGTGAGATTGTTCTAAAATAGTCTCCGGGGAAGCAAGACTGACGGTTATGCTTGAAAATTCTTTTCTTGTATTGTTATCTTTTCTTGGAATCATAATAAAATCAATTTTTTTTTAAGATTAATCAAAATGAACATCTAAAGCGAGTCCTCTCAGTTCATTTACTAACACATTGAAAGATTCGGGTAATCCCGGAGTAGGCATATTATCACCTTTAACGATAGCTTCATAAGCTTTAGCTCTTCCAATAACGTCGTCCGATTTAACGGTAAGTATTTCTTGGAGTACATTAGCGGCACCAAAAGCTTCTAATGCCCAGACTTCCATTTCACCAAAACGTTGACCACCAAATTGTGCTTTACCACCGAGAGGTTGTTGCGTAATCAAAGAGTAAGGTCCAATGGAACGGGCGTGCATTTTATCGTCAACCATGTGATGCAGTTTAATCATATAGATATAACCGGCAGTAATTTTCTGGTGGAAGGCTTCACCTGTTTCTCCGTTATAGAGTTGTACTCTACCATTAGCGGGAAGACCGGCTTGTTGCATCAGGTCATTAATTTCTTCCAATGTAGCACCATCAAAAATTGGGGTAGCGAATGTTTTGCCCAATTTTTTTCCTGCCCAACCTAAAACAGTTTCGTAAATCTGTCCTAAGTTCATACGGGAAGGTACACCAAGAGGGTTTAGGACGATGTCAACAGGAGAACCATCTTCGAGGAATGGCATATCTTCTGCTTTAACAATCTTTGCAACGATACCTTTATTTCCGTGACGACCAGCCATTTTATCACCAACTTTAAGTTTACGTTTGTTAGCGATATAGACTTTAGCCATCTGAACGATACCATTTGGAAGTTCACTACCAATAGTAGCATCAAATTTTTCGCGAATTAAACCGGCATTCAGGTCTCTTGCTTTGATGAGGTAATTTCTAATTACTTTTGCCACTAATTCATTCACTTTTGCATCGTTAGTCCATTTAGAGACGGTAACAACTGAAAAATCAACTTTATTTAATTCTTTTTGTGAAAATTTAGTTCCTTTTTGGATGATAATATTTTTAGCATTATCATGAATATTCAAAGCCATTTTACCTTCTAAAATCTGGTAAAGTTTTTTCACCAAAGATTCTTTCAGTTCAATGAGATTCTTAGCATATTTCTCCTCGATTTGTTTAACGATATCTTTATCTTTAGATTTAGTTTTTCTATCTTTAATCAAGCGGGAGAGTAATTTGGTATCTACTACGACCCCTTTCATGGATGGAGGTGCTTTAAGGGAAGCATCTTTCACATCGCCGGCTTTATCTCCGAAGATAGCACGTAATAATTTTTCTTCCGGTGTAGGGTAAGATTCTCCTTTTGGAGTAATTTTTCCGATTAGGATATCTCCTTCATTTACTTCAGCACCCACTCTAATCAAACCATCTTCACCTAAGTCTTTAGTAGCTTCAGTAGAAACATTTGGAATATCATTAGTCAGCTCTTCTTGTCCGCGTTTAGTATCTCTCACTTCCAGCGTAAATTCTTCTATATGAATAGAGGTAAAGATGTCTTCTTTGACAACTCTTTCAGAGATGACGATAGCATCCTCAAAATTATATCCTTTCCAAGGCATGAAGGCAACCATCATATTTCTTCCCAACGCCAATTCTCCGTTTGCGGTAGCATAACCTTCTGTAAGCACATCACCTTCTTTTACCGCTTGTCCTTTAGAGACGATCGGTTTCATGTTGACGCAAGAGCTTTGATTAGTTCTTCTAAATTTAGGTAAGATATACGTTTTAATATTAGATTCAAAACTAACTAATTTTTCTACTTCACTATAATCATATTCAATGATAATTTTTTCTGCGTCCACATATTTAACGGTACCTTCGTGTTCAGCTCTAAGGAGTGCACGAGAGTCAAGGGCAACTCGTTTTTCCAGACCGGTACCCACGATAGGTGCTTCCGGATGTAAAAGAGGAACAGCTTGACGCATCATGTTAGAACCCATCAAGGCTCTGTTAGCATCATCGTGTTCAAGGAATGGGATTAAAGAGGCTGCGATAGAAGCGATCTGATTAGGAGCTATATCTATCAAGTCAATTTTATCTCTTTCCAGAATAGGATAATCAGCCAGGTTTCTTGCTTTTACTTTTTCACTAAGAATACCAAAGCTATCCATTTCGGCAGTTGCCTGAGCAATAGATTTGTTTTCTTCTTCTTCTGCACTCAGATATACCGGTGGTTTGTCAAATTTAACGCGACCATTCTCTACTTTTCGGTAAGGAGTTTCGATAAAACCGAGATTGTTAATTTTTGCAAATACGCAGAGTGAAGAGATCAAACCGATATTGGGGCCTTCAGGAGTTTCAATAGTACAGAGACGCCCATAGTGAGTATAGTGAACGTCACGTACTTCAAATCCGGCTCTTTCGCGAGACAGACCGCCGGGTCCTAAAGCAGAAATTCTTCTTTTATGCGTAATTTCAGACAATGGATTGGTTTGATCCATAAATTGAGACAACTGATTTGTCCCGAAGAAGGAGTTGATAACGGCAGAAAGTGTTTTTGCGTTAATTAAGTCGATAGGGGCAAATACTTCATTGTCGCGAACATTCATTTTTTCGCGAATAGTACGAGCCATACGAGCCAAACCAACGCCAAACTGATTGAACAGTTGTTCACCTACAGTTCTTACGCGTCTATTGCTTAAGTGGTCAATATCATCAACCTCAGTTTTTGAATTTATTAATTCAATAAGGTGACGTATAATATAGATAATATCCTCTTTAGTAAGTATGCATACTTCCATAGGGATATTTAAGTTTAATTTTTTATTGATACGGTAACGACCTACTTCACCTAAGTCGTAACGTTTTTCCGAGAAGAAGAGTTTTTCCAGCGCGGTTCTCGCAGTTTCTTCATCAGGAGCGGCAGTATTTCTGAGTTGCAGATAGATGTATTCAATAGCTTGTTTTTCCGAGTTGGTAGGGTCTTTTTGAAGGGTATTGAAGATAATAGAGTAGTCGATCTGTTTATTTTCAGATTTATGGAATAGGACAGTCTTAATGTTGGCATCTTTATCTGTAATCAGATTAATATGTTTATCTTCCAGAACGGTTTCTCTTTCGATGAGTACTTCAGTACGTTCGATATTCACTACTTCACCTGTTTCTTCATCTACAAAATCTTCATTCCAGGATTTCACTACGCGAGCAGCGAGTCGTTCACCAATAAATTTTTTCAGATTAGCTTTTGAAGCTTTTACCTCTTGAGCGATGTCAAAGATATCGAGAATATCTTTATCGGTTTCATAACCGATAGCTCTAAGGAGCGTAGTAACCGGTAATTTCTTTTTTCTATCAATATAGGCATACATAACGCCATTAATATCGGTAGTAAATTCCATCCAAGAGCCTTTAAAAGGGATAATTCTCGCGGAATAGAGTTGAGAACCATTAGAGTGGAAAGACGAACCGAAGAAGACACCCGGCGAGCGGTGTAACTGAGAAACGACAACCCTTTCAGCACCATTAACCACAAAAGTACCCTGTGGGGTCATGTAGGGGATCATTCCAAGATATACATCTTGGATTACGGTTTCAAAATCTTCATGGTCTGAATCGTTACAAGATAATTTCATTTTTGCTTTCAGAGGAACGCTATAAGTTAATCCTCTTTCAAGGCATTCTTCTATCGAATATCTGGGACCATCGATGTAATAATCCAAAAATTCGAGCACAAAACTGTTCCTTGCATCCGCAATAGGAAAGTTTTCCTGAAATACTCTAAACAAACCCTCGTTATGTCTGTTCTCAGCGTCGGTCTCTATCTGAAAAAAATCGTTGAATGACTTTAACTGGATTTCCAAAAAGTCTGGATAATCAACTGTTTGCACCGATGCGAAACTAAATCTTTGATTGTTTTTTGTTGCCAAGGCTATATTATTTTAAAATGTTTATATTAAAATATTTTAATAACTTTTTAACGAGATATATTAATACCTATTAAAAAATTATTTAATTATTTATTTATACTGTGGGACTTTTTTAATTCAACATATTACAATTTAAGCGTGCAAAGATACAAAAATATTTTATTTATTTGTATCTTGTATTAAAAATATTTTATTTTAAAAAGACCTCTTTTTAAAGTTGTTTTTTTGCATTTTTAATGCTCGTCATAAAATGATGGTATTTTCTTCTTTCTAAACAAGTTCCGATAAAATAGCGTTTAAAATCTTCTTCTGAAAGTGTGTTAAAATCTTCATTTTTAAAGTGAATAAAAGGAGCTAAGTGTTTTGTAGCATCTTCACTTAAGGGAGCATTGACGTTGTGAGGGCATACTTCTTGACAGATATCGCAACCAATCAGCCATTTAGAATCATATTCTACTTCAGAGCTTTCCAAATTTTTTGCTTCTGTATTAAGATGAGAGATACATTTGCGGGCATCTATTTGATAGGGAGCTTTGATCGCATGTGTTGGGCATGCATCCATACAGCGTTTACAGGCTCCACAATCTGCTTTTATCGGTGTGTCAGGAGTTAATAGGAGGGGCGTAGTGATGGTTCCAATTAGAAAATAGGAGCCTTGAGGAGTTTGGAGTAGAGAATTTTTGCCAATAAACCCTAAACCGGCGCGCACTGCCCAATTTTTTTCAGTAACTATAGAACTGTCCACAGAGATTTTGTATGCAGTATCAGGAGATTGCTGATGGATAAAATGAGCTAACAGGGTCAATTTGTCTCTTATTAAAGTATGGTAATCCGTAATGAAGCTATATTTAGCCATTTTATAATCACTATTTAAATGCACGTTTGTTAGATAATTATAAAGACAGACTATGACACTTTTTGCTTCCGGTACTACTAATGTCGGATTGAATCGTTTTTCAATATTATTTTCCAAGTAGCTTTTATAGGCGTGATAGCCTTTGGCAATCATCTCTCTGTTTTTCTGTTCTTCGTCAACCAATGGTTCTGCTTTTGCAATTCCACATTGAAAAAAGCCAAGAGAGCGTGCTCGTTCTTTAATTTCTTGTTCGATAGTCATTTAGAACTTTATCGGGGTAAATTTTTCCGGTATTTTGATAGTGGTCGGACCTGGTACATTAAATTTAAGATGAGAAACCTCTCCCATAAAATTCATTTGAATAAGAGGTATTTCGATATTTATTTTTTTGAAAAATGATACCGTACCCTTTTCAGTTTCATATTCGTAAAGAATAGTGATGAGTGGATTGTTGAGGAGCTCTTCATTAGGAGTGCCATTCATCAAATTTTGTAAAGTATAAAAATTAAGAGGATAATTTAATCGCGAAATCAGATGATCGTATTCCCCTTGATAATATTCATACTTCACTTTATTTACAAAAATCACCTCTTCCGGTGTAGCTGTTAATCGTCCGATCTCGATGCCTGAAATATGGAAATTGATGTAGATAATACTGTCTATTCGATTGACATAAAAGAGTTGGAAAACATAATTTTCTTTATTGATATTTCCTTTTACTTTCATTTTATAAGAAATCCATTGAGGAGAAAAAAGTTCTGTAGTGTCAATATTTTGAGATTCACCTATAACGGAGAAACAAAAGACAATAATTAGGAAGGATAATAACTTTTTCATGGTTTAGTAAAGTACCCGGAACAAGACTCGAACTTGCACGTCCTACGGACACCAGTCCCTGAAACTAGCGCGTCTACCATTCCGCCATCCGGGTGTAAATTCAGGGGTGCAAAGATACTAAAAATTTATAAAACTCAGAAAACTCTTTTCCGATTTTTTTCCTTGAAAAATGTTTTTCGGAGAAAGTCCTGATATTGAAACTATTGTAATCATTGTAATGATCTAACATGGTATTGAGTTGGAGTGCTAAATCCTCAATATCTTTAACTTGTGCAAATAGTCCTCGATCGGTATTTACAATCTCAGGGATACCGCCTACAGGGGTTACTACTACCGGTTTTCCGCAAGAAAAAGCTTCACAAATTACACAAGGCAAGTTTTCGTAATTTGAAAATAGCACTAAAAAATCGCTGTTTTGTAGTTCTTGTGCCACCTCTACTTCCGGTTTACTACCCAGAAATTGCACGATTGCTGATAGATGATGATCTTTTACATACTGCTCTGCTGCTGCATTGGGTTGTTCATAAATCACTTTCAAAACAAAATCATTCCTTTTTTGGTGTAGCATGTCGATAGCTTGTAAAATACCGGTGAAATTTTTAACTTCATCTTGTAATGTAGAGATATGGATGATCGTTTTTTTGTCATGATTAGGCGTAAAAGGACAAAAGAGATTAGTATTCACTACATTATGGATAACAAAACCATATTTTGTTTCATATAGTCGTTCTATTTGTTGTTTTAAATCCTGAGAGACGGTTGTAAAAGCCTGAACGTTTCTCCATATTTTTCTCAATTTTTTATCTAAAGCTGGAGCTAATTTATCGCGATTTTTTTCTTGATAAATGCTCCAATGTTCGGTCAGGACAAGTGGGATACCCCATTTTTCACTCCATCTACAAGCTGTTTTTCCGACTGGAAATGCAACATGAAGATGGATCAATTCGGGTTTTCCATATTGTGCCACTATTTTTTCAGCACCTTTATGATAGAGATATTCCTTATAAAATTTATTATAGGCTTTACGGAAAAGATTGTGGCTTTTTTTATAAAAATATCTAATAATGATATTATTATCTTTTTCTTCTGTTGCGCATTTTCGGGTTACTTTTTCTATGCCAACCACTTGAAGTGTGATACAGGGATAGAAATCGGAGATAGCGTCAATATGTTTTTCAATAAAATTGCCTTTATAAGGATTTTCAGCATCAGGGAACCAAGAAGGGAGGTGTAGAATGTACATACATGTTTTATGAAGAATTGTTTTATTTATTTAGATGTTTTTTAATTTCATTTTTAAAAAACAGAAAATCGGTTTTGTAAATAAACAGCATTTTAAAAGAAGTATCAGGTTGTTTCAAGAACAAAATAAAACTAAAAATCAGACTTGAGAAATAGGATACACTGGTTATAATACCTGCCATTTGCAGGGTCTTCATATAACCTTGGGCAACAGTTGGAGGGAGGAGAATGAGACTTAAAACTAAAGTGACAATTAATCCTATCACTGAAGAGATAGCATTAATCCAATATTTGCCAAACCCTGAAAAATGGTGAGAAAAGATCGTTAAGCATGAGAGAAAAACTATTCCCGGTGCAAGTGAATAGATGATATTTTTGGATTCAATAAAATCAGCTCCAAAAACCCAACCAATAGCGTGAGAAGGAATTAATAGAAGAATCAGTACAGCTAATAACGTGAAACAGAATACGATTTTTAATATTGAGGTAGTTATTCTGGCGGCATATTGAGTATCTTCACAGTTTGACAATCTTGCATATTGCACTAATGCAACACTTTTAGGAAAGATCCAGACTACTTCTGATAATTTAGTTCCTAATTCAAATATACCTAACGGTTTTCTGCCGGTATAGTATTCAATAAAATAGTAACTAATCCGATAATTAAGCTGTTGTGCAAGATTTGCAATTTGAATCCAAAAACCAAACTGAAAAGCTTCTTTTATCAATGTTTGAAGTCCTTCTTTTTTTAAAATATCCATATTTTTGATCACAAAACTCAAAGAGATTATTACGGGGATTACATAGGAGATTAATAATGCTAACAAATAGTATAGCACATCAAGATTAAAATTAAAAAAATTACCAATAAAAATAAAAACACTAAACAATACTATTAATACTACTGCCTGTAAAATCTGAATTTTATTATATAATTTTATTTTTTCTTTTCCTTGAATTAACGAATTGTTGATATAATAAATTGAATTTGTGAAAGATAGAGCAACAAGAATAGTCTCAAATCCTTGAGGAATTAAATGTAGAAAATAGAGTAATAAAAAACCAAGTGTATTGCTTAACAGACTCCAAACGTATGTAAGCAAAACAATTTGAGAAAAACTATAACGAGGAACAAAATAGACGATAGCTCCTCCTCCTACGAAATTGGAAAAAAGTTGCAAGATGGTCATGGCTAAAACCACCAAAGCAATGGTTCCAGTTCCTTCTGCTCCAAAAGTATTTGTATTGATAACCACGATACAAAACATCACAATTGAAACAAAAATCCGCGAAAAAAAAGTCCCTAATATTTTGTCAACCATTGTTTTAATTCTTCGTGGTAGGTCTTATAATAATATTGAAATTAAGTTTAAAAAAACTTTTTCATTTTGCAAAGGTAGTAATAAATATTTAATTGGAGACACAATTAAAGTTAATTAAACAAATAGTCCCCTTCAAATTGAAAAGGGGGCTATGATATATTACATAGATATGATTATACATAAACTATCTATACTGAATGTTTACAGATTTTATTTATTATAGAAAGTAAACTTACCTTCTTCTAATGAATCGATAGTGATCACCCTACTTTTATCAAAATCATCTTCGAGAATCCGTTTCGATAATTCGTTGAGGACCTCTTTTTGAATCACTCTTTTAAGGGGTCGTGCACCATAGAGCGGGTCATAACCTAAATCTGCCAATAGATCTAAGGCATATTTAGAAAACTCTACTTTGATATTTTGCTGTTCGAGCATATCATTCAACTGATTGATTTGAAGTTTAATAATTGTTTTAATCTCTTTTTTAGACAGAGGTTGAAACATCACAATCTCATCAATACGATTTAAAAATTCAGGTTTGAGCGTTCTTTTGAGTAAGTCGGAAATTTCGCTTTTTGTTTTTGCAAATATTTCATCGTCCGAATAGTCATTTCTATTGCTATAATTTTCTTGGATAATTTCCGATCCTAAATTGGAAGTCATGATAATAATTGCATTTTTAAAATCGGCAGTACGTCCTTTATTGTCGGTCAGTCTGCCATCATCTAAAACTTGCAGCAGAATATTGAAAATATCGGGATGTGCTTTTTCAATTTCATCAAAAAGGATCACCGAATAGGGTTTTCTTCTCACTTTTTCGGTCAATTGTCCCCCTTCATCAAAACCAATATAACCCGGAGGCGAACCTATCAGTCGAGAAATAGAGTGTGCTTCCTGGAACTCGCTCATATCGAAACGAATGATAGCATCTTCCGTGTCAAATAGGTATTCGGCTAATGTTTTTGCTAATTCGGTTTTACCAACACCTGTAGTACCCATAAAGATAAAAGAACCAATAGGTTTTTTACTCTCTTGAATACCGGCTCTACTTCTTCTAATGGCATTAGCGATAGCAGAGATAGCCTCATCTTGGCCTACTACCCTCTTATGGAGTTCTTCTTCCAAAGCAAGGAGTTTCATTTTTTCACTTTTCATCATTTTAGTAACCGGAATGCCTGTCCAACGAGCTACAACTTCTGCAATATCATCGGCAGTAACCTCTTCGTCAATAAGGGCATGTTCTCCTTGAGCTTCAAGAAGTTCTGTTTGTAAGTGTTCGATTTCATTTTCTGCATTTTTGATCAATCCATAGCGTAATTCGGCAACTCTTCCGTAGTTTCCAAGTCGTTCTTCATTAGTAGCTTCCAACTTATAACTCTCGATCAACTGTTTATTATTCTGAATTTTATCGGCGACCTCTTTTTCGGATTTCCACTTAGAAGAGAGTTTATTTCTTTCTTCGTAGAGGTTTGCCAATTGTTCATTGATTATCGAGACCTTGCCATCGCTACCTTCTCTTTTGAGGGCTTCTCTTTCAATCTCTAACTGTCTGATTTTGTGTTCAATTTCGTCTAACTCTTCCGGCACGGAATTGATTTCCAACTTTAATTTAGAGGCAGCTTCATCAATCAAGTCAATCGCTTTATCCGGCAAAAATCGGTCGGTAATATAACGTTGTGATAGTTCTACCGCTGCAATGATAGCTTCATCTCTGATTTGTACTTGGTGGTGATTTTCGTAGCGTTCTTTTAGACCTCTAAGAATAGAAATAGCGTCTATTTTGTCAGGTTCTTCAATTTTTACCGGTTGAAATCTACGTTCAAGGGCTTTATCTTTTTCAAAAAATTTTCGATACTCATCTGTAGTAGTAGCCCCAATAGAACGGAGTTCACCACGTGCTAATGCAGGTTTAAGAATATTGGCGGCATCCATAGCCCCTTCGCCTGAAGAGCCGGCACCTACTAAAGTATGTATTTCATCTATAAAGAGGATAATTTCGCCATTGGATTCAATCACCTCATTGATAACGCTTTTAAGTCTCTCTTCAAATTCTCCTTTATATTTTGCACCGGCGATCAGTGCTCCCATATCTAAAGAGTAAATCTGTTTTGTTTTCAGATTTTCAGGGATATCGCCATTGACCATTCTTTCTGCTAATCCTTCTGCAATAGCCGTTTTACCCACACCGGCTTCACCAATGAGGATAGGATTATTCTTCGTTCTGCGGGATAGGATTTGCAAAACCCTTCTTATTTCCTCATCTCTACCTATTACGGGGTCTAATTTGCCTTTTCTGGCGGCATCATTCAGATTGGTGGCATATTTATTTAAAGCGTTATAGGTATCTTCACTCGAAGCACTATTGGCTTTACTACCTTTTCTTAAATCTTGAATAGCCTTTTTAACGCCCTCTTCCGTAAGACCTGCATCTTTCAGGATCTTAGAAGTGCCATCATTAGCCATAAAAATTCCATAAAAAAGATGCTCTAAAGAGACAAATTCATCTTCCAATTCCTGACAAAATAGCATTGCTTTCTGAATGGCAGTTTGGGTGCCATTGGTGGGATATACTTGACCGCCTTCCACTTTTGAAAAGGTTTTCAGCTGTTTTTCTACGATTTGGCGGATCATTTTAGGGTCTGCTCCCTGTTTTTTGATTAAAAACGGCACAACATTCTGATCATTTTCCATGATCGATTCCATGATGTGCAGGGTATCTAATTGTTGATTTTTATTATTCATTGCCAAGAGTTGTGCTTGAGCTATCACTTCTTGGCATTTTATGGTAAAACTGCCTAAATTCATTTTGTTTTCTCCTTTTCTTTTGTTAATACTAATAATTAGCCACATCAACTGCGACAACCTCTCTGTAGCAAATACTTTGCCAAAGATGATTGCCTGACAAAATGACAGAAAAAAAGCAACACAAAAACTTTATCTGAATTTATTTTTTCAGGTTATAATCAAAATTTTAAACAATTACTTTTTATAAAACGGCATTTTAGCAACGACCGCTTTGAGTAATTTGCCTCTAATTTCGATAAAGATTTCAGAGCCTATTTTAGCATTTTCTGTTTTGATGAGGCAAGTACCTACAGATTTGTTGATAGCAGGACCAAAGGTTCCTGAACGGACTACGCCGATAGGATTTCCATGAGCATCACATACCGGATAATCTATACGAGGGATACCTCTATCAATCATTTCAAAGCCTACTAATTTGCGTTTTACGCCTTCAGTTTTTTGTTTAAGAAGGAAATCTTTATCTAAGAAATTTTTATGGTCAACAAATTTAGTAATCCAACTTAAACCGCCTTCTATAGGGGAAATAGTATCATCAATTTCGTGTCCATAGAGGCAATATCCCATCTCTAAGCGCAGGGTATCGCGAGCGCCCAATCCAATAGGTTTGACGTCGAACTCAGCACCTGCTTCAAAAACGGATTTCCAGATTTTCTCGGTGTCTTTATTTTTCATATAAATTTCGCAGCCACCTGAACCGGTATAACCAGTAGTAGCAAATAGAATATCAGGAATACCGGCAAAAGTAATCACTTTACAGGTATAATATTTCATATCTATTACGTTGGCGTCTGTCAATTTTTGCATAGCTTTGAGTGCCAAAGGACCTTGAACTGCTAACTGAGAGATTTCTTCAGAGATATTTTTAATGTCGGCGTTAAATTTTTTATTTTGTTCTACTACCCAAGCCCAATCTTTATCGATATTAGCAGCATTTACTACTAAAAGGTAATCATTTACGCCAAGCATATAGACCAATAGATCGTCCACAATACCGCCTTTTCCGTTGGGGAAACAGGAGTATTGAACTTTTCCCGGATAGAGATCAGCTACATCATTAGTAGTAATATATTGTATTAATTCGATTGCTTGGGGACCTTTTACGGTAAATTCGCCCATGTGAGAGACGTCGAAAACGCCGACTTTTTCTCTTACATGATTATGTTCGATGGTTAATCCTTCATATTGCACTGGCATATAGTAGCCTGCAAATTCAACCATTTTACCACCTGCTTCTTCATGGATTTTTCTAAATGCAGTTTCTTTCATAAGATATTTTATTTGATAGGTTAATTTTATTCTTTAATTTATTGATATAATATTATTTATGTACTTTTTTGATAAATTCTTCTACTTCAGGAGATCCACCTTGATAAACTAAATAGCCGTTATAGGGTTCTCTTTCTGTAATTTCGTCATTAATAGGGATAAGCATCAATCTTTTTACTTCTTCAGGGTCATTAGTTTGACCTAAAACCCATCCTAATTTAATGTAAGCTACTTCGGGCAGCATATTTCCGCAAGGGATAATACCTTTAGCCATCATATCTCTCCCGGTATCATAGACAAACATTTGAACATAACCCCAGATGGTTTGCAGTGTCATAAATTGATGGACACCGGCGGTGTGCGCTCTTTCAACGGCAGGATACATTGCTTTATTGATATGGCCAAGACCGGTTCCTACCCAAACAATTCCTTTATAACCATTGTCAACGATAGCGTCCAACATATCGGGTTTCATTCCCGGATAATAGTAAAGCATTGCTACACGGTCATCAAAAGTGGGGATAATCGTAACTTTTTTATCATTGCGGCGGTGGTTATATATTTCCTTAATAGGTTGCACTCCTTGACGAGTAACCCGCGCAATAGGAGTATCTCCAATAGTACGGAAAGTAGATCTGTACGAAGAGTGCATTTTTCTAACTCGTGTTCCTTTATGGAGGAAACCATATTCATCGGAAGTAGGTCCAAACATACAGACTAATACTTCTGCGATATTTCCATGTCCTGCGGCGGTCATAGCATGCATCAGATTGAGAGCAGCATCTGAGCTTGGTCTATCTGAGGAGCGTTGTGAACCCACTAAAACGACCGGTACCGGCAGATTCTGGCACATGAAGGTCAGAGCGGATCCGGTATGGTGTAGTGTATCTGTGCCATGACCAATGACGATACCTTCTACTCCATTTTCAATCTCTTCGCCAATTTTTTTAGCTAAAGCGATATACTGTTTCGGTCCCATATTTTCCGAAAAGACGGCAAATATTTTTTCCGTACTCAGGTTGCAAATATCCGCCAATTCGGGTACTGCGCCGTAGAGTTCTCCCGGAGAGAATGCCGGAATGACGGCACCTGTTCTGTAGTCTAATCGCGAAGCGATCGTACCACCTGTTCCCAGTAATTTGACATGAGGTAAGCCTTTGGTGTAAGGAAATTCTTTTTCCGGTATTTTATAATTAGCTTTTTTATAGCCGGTTTCAGTCATATTTAACACCGTATCAACGTCAATACCGACATTATATCCGGTACTAATTTTCATGACGATATGTTTATGGTCATCATTTTCGGCTCTTGGCAAAACGGTACCTGAGAAGTGTCCGCGTGTAGTTTCTACTTCTGCACTACCCCACACTCTCACACTATATTTTTTCAGTAATTCTAATGCTTCTCCTTTATATCCCTGAAATAGTTCTTCACTCATCTGATTAATCGTTTTTAATTTTTAATAATTTGTGCCAGTGTTGACAGATTTACATTTCCTTCGCTCATAATTCTAAGTTGACCCATGATGCTATTTTTTTTGTCGTTACCATTAATTTTAGGACGTTTAGCGACAAATTTTTGCGCAACAAAAGGGATATGGTCTTCGATCTCTTTTTGGTCTCTTTTTTTGAAATCTAAAACTGTTAAAATAGATTCAAAGTCCATTTTAGGATGTTCAAACATGACATTCAACATTTTACGTGCAATAGCAAAATCTATTCCACTGTTTTTCAGGAAATAGAAAAGATCGTACATTCTTGTTATCTCAAAGGGGATTTTTTTATATTGACCATGAAAATGTTTTAATTGATGTCCAAAGAAAGTAGCGATATATTTAGGATTCAACTCCAATTCGGCAGCAGTTTTAGCAATAAGAGGGAAGTAGTTATATGTTAGCAAATAGTTGAAACAGTCTTCCGGAACATCCCAATTTCTAAGTTGAACGTATCTTTCTGCGACTTCATCGGGCACATTTTTTCTCAAAGATTCAATATAATCAGCTTCCAAAGGAATCGGAGCAGAGTCAGTATCGGGGTACATTCTATCTGCTCCCGGCAGCACTCTTTCGAAGATGGTAGTACCACCTTCGAGCGATTTACGAGTTTCTTGCGGCACACCGCAGAACGCCATTTTAGCCCGTTCGGCAATTACATCCAGAGCGGTTTCCACGTCTGCTTCCGGCGCCCAGAAAATCATTTGGGCATCGTTTTCGACGGCTTTAAACATCATCCCAATTTTCTCGAACACATTGGTACCGATAGTATCTTCGAGGTCTTCACTGGTAGCCATATTAGGTTTTTCTATACAAGCTATAACCTTCAATCTATTCGTAATTTCGTCATAAAACGGTTTTCCTGGTTGTGTAAAATGGGAAAGAATACCTTTAAAACCGGGCAGATTAACGGCATATAATTTTTCGCCACGTTTAACTGCATTTTTCACTGGATCATAATAAAAATTGAACTGATCAGGGTTTAAATCAATAAATTCTAAATTCCAATTGTCCGGTTGGATTCTTTGTAATAATTTATCACGAATAGCCAACAAAGCCCATTGGCGGAAGACCTCCACGTGTGTCAATTCCGGTATCCATTTGGAGTGAGCTACCCCTTTAATTTCTACACGAGTACCCCCTTTACAGCTCACATTTACATCTTCTCTACCGGCACCGATACCGGTACGAACGTTCCCGGTACTTCTATTCAAGAAACGGATATAGTCGCAACCTTCTTTTACCTCATCTGGATTAACAAATTCGGGATAAGTAACCGTTTCAATCAAGGGCATTCCCAATCTATCTGTACGGTAGATACGAGTATGACCAATGTCAGAGACTTCTCTACAAGCATCTTCTTCCAGGCTGAGTTGTATCAACCTTACTTTTTTGTTTTTCAATTGGATAGAACCTTCAATACCAATAATAGCGGTACGTTGAAAGCCGGTTGGGATGGATCCATCGAGATATTGTTTACGAGTAATATGTACTTCACCCACGATGCTTAATTTACTTGCCAGAGATACCTCGATTGCTTTTTCCAGTGCTTCACGGTCAATAGGAAACGGCGGGGTATCATCAGCTTCATAGGTACAGGCATTTTTATTCATCAGGCGATAAATAATCTCTTTTCTGGTTTTAAATTCCATGAGAGCGGTACCATCGTACTCTCCCAGTTCCGACAAAGTGGGGCGCATGTGCCTTACAATTTCAGCGTCATATTGATCTGCTTTTTGAAAAATGCCGGCAGGACAGCGACAAAAGAGTTTACGTTTAGTCAATAATTGTTGATGAACTTCCAGTCCCGACATAAAGCCAACGCGGTCATAGTCGGCTTGAGTAGCCTCTTTACGATTGACATAACCTATTTGTTTTCGGGTTTCTTCAAAATTTTTTCGTGGATTAAAATCTGACACAGTATCTTATTTTAGTAATTTAACTTTTTCTATTTCTTATCATTTCTCCTGTTTTAGCTTTTCCAAGGCGTATAAAATCGAGGAGAGGTCGATTTGCAGGGCATTCAAATTGGCAAGAGCCGCATTCGATGCAATTCATAATACCATTGGCTTCACACTCATCATAGCGTTTTTTTTCACCAAAGGGTTGCAAAAGCAGGGGTTCTAAACCCATAGGGCATACAGAGACGCATTTTCCGCAGCGCAAACAAGGAGAGACTTCCCCTCTTTGGCTTTCGGTTTTATCCATCATCAAAAGGCTTGACATACCTTTGGTGGCATAACTATTTATATTTGCGATTGCTTTGCCCATCATGGGACCGCCGGAGATAATTTTTCCGGTATTTTCCGGAATACCTACGAAATTTAAGACTTCATTGATCGGTGTACCGATTCTAATTTTTAAATTTTTAGGATGAGCAACTTTTTTTCCGGAAATAGTAGTATAGGTATCTATGAGCGGTTTATTTTTTTGGACGGCTTCATAAACTGCAAAAGCAGTAGTAATATTATTCACAATAACTCCTATCTCAATTGGCAATTTTCCTGCCGGCACGTGTCTATTAGTAAGCGCTTGAACGAGTTGTTTTTCGGCACCTTGGGGATATTTGACTTTTAGGGGACAAATTTTTATTTTGGGATGCTTTTTGTCTGCCAATTGAGTCAGGTGAGCGATAGCATTTTTTTTATTATTTTCAATACCCACGTAAACGACCGGTGCTTTTGAGGCAATCAGCAGGGCTTCGATACCGATGAGGCACTCTTCGCCGTGTTCGATCATCATTCGGTCATCAGCTGTAATATAGGGTTCACATTCGGCAGCATTTATGATCAAATAATCCACCTGTTTTCTCGGAGGGGTTTTGTATTTGATGTGAGTAGGGAAACAGGCACCACCAAGACCTACGATACCGCAAGATTTAATTCTGTCGATAATTTCATCTTTATCGAGTTCAATTTTATCATTAATTGTTGAAGAGGTATCAATGGTATCTTCCCATTCGTCGCCTTCCGTAGCGATGACGATAGCCTCTTTTTTGATGCCGGAGATATCAGGGATAACATCTACTTTTGTAACGATTCCGGAAACGGGAGCATGAATATTAGCTGAGATAAAGGCTTCTCCGGCAGCAATCAGTTGTCCGGTTTTTACTTTATCACCTTTACTAACTTTAGCTACTGCCGGCACTCCGAGGTGTTGCCCTAAAAAGACCACTACTTGTTGAGGTATCGGAAAGTTTTCGATAGCAATTTGAGATGTAATTTTATTTTCTTGGGGATGGACACCCCCCTTTTTAAAAGTAATCATAATAAAATAAGATGATTAATTATTAACAAATTGAGTTTCTTGGGCGAGTTCAATTTTGTCCTTTTTTGGAGGAAAATTGCACTCGCAAATAGCGTTTGCTGGGCATTCGGAGACGCATTTTCTACAAAGTTTACATTTTGTATGATCAATATAGGCAAGATTATTTGCAATCGTAATAGCATCAAATTCGCAAACTTTAAGGCATTTTCCGCAGCCGATACAAGCCACTTGGCAATTTTTCTTAGCGGCAGCCCCTTTATCGATATTACGACATGCGACAAAAATTCTACGGTCTTTTTTACCTTTAAATCTCATTTCTATCAGCAATCTGGGGCAAGCTTTAGCACAAGCACCACAAGCCACACATTTTTCGTTATCCACTACCGGCAATTTGGTATTAGGGTCAATTGAGAGCGCATCAAAATTGCATACTTTCATACAATCTCCGTACCCTAAGCATCCGCAGCTACACATACTTTCACCTGCATAAAGCGAAGAAGCGAAAGCACACGAAGGGGCACCATCATACGAAGATTGTGAGGGAGCATTTTCAAGGGATCCGTTACATCTAACCACAGCAATGATAGGATTCATCATTACGGCATTTAGTCCTAAGACTTGTGCGATACCTTCATTCACACTACTCCCGCCGGCGGGGCAACCGAACCCTTCTAAAGTACCAGCTTTAACGATAGCTTCTGCCAAGTTTCTACAACCGGCAAAGCCACAACCTCCGCAGTTTGCGCCCGGCAAAATGGAAGCAACATCGTCAATTCTGGGGTCTTCAATGACCTGAAATGCTTTCGAAACAAAATGGAGAATAACTGCAGCAATCAGGGCAATAATACCTAAAATCACCGCTGCATAAATGATACTTTGCATAAAATATAATACTTTAATTTTGTTAGTGCAAAAATAAAGTATTTTAATGAAAAAAAGGAAGTTTTTGAAACTTTTTTTTTGCACGTGTTTTTTTATAAAAAAACGTGTTATTTCATGATTTTTTAGGTTCTTTTGTTTTTGGGGATCTCTATAGAAAAACGGTGAAAAATTAACCTCTATTACTTGTTTTGTTTAACATTTTTCCTCAGAAAAAACCAAGTTTTTTATTGAAATAATTCGGAAGATAAAACCGAGTGCTAAAGCTATTAACAGGCTTATTATTAAAGAATAAATAGGCTGTAAAGGTGTAAATTTGACCATCATGAAGACCGAAATAACCAACAACAGTAAATACATCGCATAATTGAACCATGGCAAACGAAAAAGGGAGCAGTTTAGCTTTTTATTCACAATAAAAACTTGAATGAAAGCAACGGTACTTTGAGCCGACAGACTGGTAATAGCTGCACCGGCAGCGTTGAATCGCGGTATTAAGAGGAAATTGAGCAGCAAATTGACGGCAATGCCTATGAGAGAAATGATATTCAACCATTTCATATTACCATTAGCAGTAAGTAAGGTGCCAAAAACATAGGTAAATGAAAGTGGAATGACACAGGGAATTAATATTTTAAAGACAACCGCAATTTCGTCCACATGCTGCCGATACAGTAAATCAAGAAGAAAATGAGCATAAAAAATTAAAATAACACTCGCAGTTACGGAAAAGAAAAAAAGCAGTGAGAAAGAGGTTTTGATGACTGGAAAAATGTCCTCTTTAGTTTTGAGCATCTTAGAAAATAGTGGTAATAAGATTACCGAAAAGAGGTAGGCAATCATGACTAATGCGTCTAACAGCCTAAATGCTGAGGCATAAATCCCTGTTTGGATATTTGCCAATGAAGCCGGCAAAAGTCGCTCTATCATAACAGAATCTATTCGACAATAAAAAGCCATCAGTAGATAAAGAACCGCAAAAGGCAAACTTTTTTTTAAGATCATGATCGAAAAAAGCCAATTGTTTTTAGGTTTTACCCAGCCGGAATAGCGCAATACTATACTGATGCAAACGATAAAAGAGATCACATAAGACACGGTCTGTGAATAGACAAACCACTCTATTTTAAAAGGTTTCTCAGTAATATTACCCCACAATAATATACTGCAAATGACAATCATCAATAATTTATCAAGCACAGACAACAAACTGTCGGTTTTAAACCGTTGCAATGCGGAGATATTGGAACGTAAATAGAGAATAAAGGCATTCAAAAATTGATTGATGGCTGTCCAGAAGAGGAGTTTGAGTTGTAAATGATTGTACCCAATCATCAAACCGACAAAAAAGGTTACGATGAGGTATCCTATTCCGAGAAATAATTTAAGTTGAAAAATGCCGGAAAAATGTTTTTTTAACAGATGAGAATGTCGGGCAATATTACGGTTGTTGAAATTGGCTATCCCCATATCCAACAACATATTGAATAGATAGGTGAAATTGAAGATGGCAAAATAGAGACCATAATCTGCCGTTCCCACTCTATTTTGGACCCCAACATCGATGCCAAGAATCCAAAAAGGTTTAATAATCAGATTTAGAGCGATTAAAATAGTAAGGTTAATGACAAAGTCTCTCTGTTTCATCGTGGACAAGCTAATTATTCATACAAATCATAATAGTTATATTTGCTTTTTGCAGGAATTTTAAGGGTAAAGAGTTCGGCATCCTTCATCAGTTTTGTATTCCTGAGCCAAGGATTTAACACCTTAAGTTCAAGGTAAGTAATACCTTGTGCTTGAGCATATACTCTCAAATCAGGGATAGGTTCTGTAACTTTCACCTCTTTACAAGGTATCTGATGATAAAGCTCAGAGTTTAGCACATTGATGCCATAAAGATGAGGATTTTCGATAAGCTGTTTATAGGCTAATATCCGGTAAATGTATCTTGAAGTCTCCTGATTTAAAGCCAAATCCCAATAAATTTTCGTATTTTGGTCGGCAATAGCTTTTGATACGCCGTTGTCTCCCATATTGTATGCTGCTGCGGCTAATACCCAGCTACCCAGGAGTTTTCTACTGTTTTTCAAATATTGACAAGCGGCATGGGTAGCTTTTTCCAAATGATAACGTTCATCTACTTCATCATTAATCACTAAGCCATATTTTTTCCCCGGAACTTCTAAAAATTGCCAATAACCGGAGGCTTTAGCAGGAGAAACTACGTTTTCGAGATTACTTTCAGCAATACATAAATATTTAAAATCCTCTGGCACACCCTCTTCTCTCAATATTTTTTCTATGGTAGGCATCATTCTCGCGCTTCTTTTCAAAGTTTGTAGTGTCCTTGAATGTTGATATGCAACTATGATTATTTCATGATCGAGTCTTTCTCTTACCCACCATACATTTAAAGGCACCTGTTCACCGGCAAAAGTTATTTGATCGGGCAATGGAGGAGAAACAATAGTATTCTCACGAATCGGATTTGCTGTTATGTTTTCCTGTTTTTTCTCTTTTTCACTTCCGATAGCCGTAGTACAACCTATTTCTACAAGTGTTATGTAGATTAATAAGAGATAGAACCTATTTTTAAGTTTAATGTTGTTTATCATAAAAAAATATATAAAGCAAAAATACAAACGCTAAAAAACAATAGAAAGTATTAGTACTTGATAAAATAATAAGTCAATAAAATTACCTTCTAATAGGTTTATATTTGGATAATTTTAAAATTTCATCAGCATTCGTGTTGTTGAGTAACTCTTGTATCGTAACGTCCTTATTGTGTTCCATATATGATTTTACAATTTGCCATCCGATGTATGTTCCAAGTCTTCCGGGAGATTGATTGCCAAAGATTTTGGTGTAAGGCGTTTCATTGATATACATTTTCAACTCTTTATCATGATGAGAAAATAGAGCGCCTTTTTCAATGATATAATTCCAAACCTCTTGTTGATTTTTTTCTGCCCAAACAAATTTATCCTGATTGTAACCTATAATATTTCTATCTAACGTATCGGGGAGCATCATTTTAGTAAAATAGAGTTTTTTTCCTTCAAAAATCATATAATCCAACAGCGTACTCAGAGATTTTTCAGGGAGATGACGGTAAACTATTACATTTTTAAAACAATCTATCAACAAATAGCGCTGATTGCATCTTTCACTAATGTATTTGGGCATGCCATACTGACCATAAAGTTTATAATTTTCGCCAAGATACATATCTATATTAATAAAGACGTCATTATCGAAGCCATATACAGAGGGAGTATTGATGTCTATTCCCGGAATGAGCGTATAAAATACAGGAATCGTTGCATCCGGGAAATAATAAAGATACCTGATCAACGCCACAGACAATTGATTTTGGAACAGATCTACATTAGGGATTACTTGTTGAGTTTCTTTAAAGATTCCTTGAATAATCGGATCTTGGAGGTAAAGTTGTAATTGTTCTACCATTTCAGGATCATTCCACACCTCTTTAGCAATCAAAATCTCGGGATAGTGGTGCGATAATTTTTCAATTTCCGTAGGTAAATTAGTGATATCTGCCGAAAAGAGATCTTTTTCATACCTATATATAGACACTTGTACGTTTTTTTGAATAGAAGAAATCTCGTTTTTTGGAATATAAAAAGCGCTATCGTTTTTAGGATGATATAGCTTAAAAGAATAGATCAATAACACTATAATACTGATAATTATTACTGAAATGAGAATTATTATAATCAATTTTTTCTTACTCATTATGTTTAAAATTTAAGTGTGCAAAGGTACAATAAACAAAAATAAAAACACTTTTATCAGAAATAAAAATAGGAAAAAATAAAAATAAAAACAAAAAAATGAACATCGTTAGGAATAAACAAAAAATAATAGTATATTTGCAGGCTCAAAAAACTAACAAAGAGAAATAGCGAATTGGTTTACAAAAAAAATAGCGAAAAATTAATCTAAAGCACAATAAATCTAAGATATTAGAGTTAAAAAGAAAATAAAAAACATAGATATTATTTCAAAGGTAGTAACATTTATAACAAAATATACGATGAAAAAAACAGCATTTTTATTATTGATTATTGTAGTGTTTGCGTATTCTTGTAAGAATAATGAAGGACAATTAGTAGGTGTTGATAAGCGACCCATTTCTTCTCAAAACTCTCCTTTTGGGATGGTATATATTCCGGCAGGACATTTTCTGATGGGGGCAGGGGATCAGGATATTCCATTTGCGCAAACCAACCAATCTCGAAATATTTCTATGACAGCGTTTTGGATGGATGAAACTGAAATTACCAATAATGAATACCGCCAGTTTGTAAATTGGGTAAAAGACTCTATTGCTCACGTATTATTAGGTGAAGCCAACATTGAAGGTGCTCAAAAGTCTGGTCATTACAAAATGAATAAAGAGGGAGATGAAGTCGTTGAACCTAAGATTATTAACTGGAAAGAACCTATTCCCTGGAATTCAGATAATGAAGAAGTTCAAAATGCTCTTAGTCCCATGTTTACTAAGATTAATACCCGTTTTTACTATTATAAATCAATGGGAATGAATGCTTCTGTTCTCAATTTTGAGTACTGGTGGATGGATTTAAGAAATTACAGAGACCCAAAAAATCCTGAAATTTATGGAGCTGCTACTAAAGAGGCTGAAGGAAGTAGTATCGGTGGTCTTTATGCTAACCGTCCCAGTAGTATTAACAATGGTTTAGAGAGATTCATTAGACATGAAGTCATTAATATATATCCTGACACATTATGCTGGATCCACGATTTTACCTACTCTAATAATGAAAATATGAGTCGTAGCTATTTTGACAATCCAAGTTATGACAACTATCCTGTTGTAGGTGTTAGCTGGGTGCAAGCTAAAGCATTTAGTTATTGGCGTACCGTCATTAGATCTTCATGGTTGAATGAAAACAAGATAGCTCTTGAGAATGAGTTTGTATTACCTTCCGAAGCACAATGGGAATGGGCAGCAAGAGGCGATTTAGCTGGTGCTGAATACCCTTGGGGAGGTCCTTATACCTCAACTAAAAACGGTTGCTTTTTAAGCAATTTTAAACCTCAACGTGGTAATTATGCTGCTGATGGATACGTTTATCCGGGTATCGTAGGTCATTATCATCCTAATGATTTTGGTTTGTTCGACATGAGCGGAAACGTTGCAGAATGGTGCTTAGACGCTTATGATAAATCCTCTCCCAATTTTACTCATGACTTAAATCCGGTATATGTTTATTATGCTAAAAGTGATGATCCTAAAAAAATGAAGAGAAAAGTTGTAAGAGGTGGTTCTTGGAAAGATGTAAGCTACTACCTAAGATGTGCTACCAGAGATTTTGAATATCAAGATACTTGTAAATCCTACATAGGGTTCCGTTGCGTTCAAGAATTTATGGGAAGAGATAGAAATGATAATATGAGCAAATCATCTCATGTCTATTAATATTATTTTGCATAATAAAAACAATCACTAATAATTAATTTTCAAAAAAAACTTGCTATGGGAATCTACAATTTAGTAAGAAGTAAAGGGTATAAAAAATTTATGTCCTACTTGTATGGATGGGGAGCTGCTTTAGTTATTATCGGCGCTTTATTTAAAATTCAACACTGGAACCTTGCTGGCGTTATGTTAACAGCTGGAATGGCAACAGAAGCTATCATTTTCTTCTTTTCAGCTTTTGAACCACTACATGTAAACTACAAATGGGAATTAATTTATCCTGAATTAGCATTAGGAGATGACCAACCGGTAGCAACAAAAGTTAGAAAAGCAGTTGCTTCGGGAAGCCCAACACAACAATTAGATCAAATGCTTACAGAAGCTAAAATTGGTCCTGAATTGATCGAGAGTTTGGCTACTGGCATGCGCAATCTTAGCGAAAATGCTCAAAAATTATCCGCAACCTCTGATGCAGCTGTTGTTACAGATAGTTATACGTCGAGTCTTGCTAAAGCTGCTGAATCTGTTCGCAATTTATCTTTACAATATGACAAAACTTCTGATCTGTTGTCAAATGACCACAATTTTACAGAAGAATATATGTTCAACGTTAAGAAAGCCAGTGAAGCAGTTGAAGACCTCGCAGCTGTTTACCAGAAAACTACTGATTTGATGAAAACTGCAGGTCCTTCTTATAGTGATGAATTGGTTAAATTAAATCAAAATCTCTCTTCTATCAATACGATGTATGAAATGCAAAGCAAAAATTCTCAGATGATGATCGAAAACTTCAAAAATATTGAAGAAAACCTCAAATCATCTGCGGAAAATACTGCTAAATACAAAGAAGAGGTAGATAAATTGAGCAAGAATATTGCACAATTAAGCAATGTTTATGGTAATATGGTTGCAGCAATGAGTCTTAGCACTAAGGCATAATTAATCAAGAATAAAAAACTTAATTTAAAAAAGGAAAGAGTATGGGCGCAACAAATTGTCCGGAAACCCCGCGACAACGTATGATTGGAATGATGTATTTAGTGCTTACCGCTATGTTGGCATTAAATGTATCTAAAGATATTCTTAACGCTTTTGTGGTTGTAGATGAGACCTTAGTCAATTCCAACAAAAACATTGATGCTACTATCACTTCTGATTACTCCTTTATAGAAAGGCAACAACTCCTTTTCGGAGAAGCAAAAGTGGGCGATGCCTTTAAAAAAGCGCAACAATTGAAAAATGAAAGTGAAGCAATGATTTCTTTTATTGAAACTATGAAGTCTGAATTGCTTAAAGAAGCTGATAAAACCGACCTTAATAAAGAAGGACAACTCAAAAGTGCAAAAGAGATAGAAAGTAAAGATGATTGGAGTGCCTCTTCAAGGTATTTTATCAATGAAAAAAATGCTGAAAAATTGAAGACTAAACTGATTACCTATAAAAGTTCAATTTTAGCTCTTTTACCTGACAAAGTCAGTTCTCAAATTGGAAACTATCTTGGATTAGATGTAGATGGTAAATATTATAATTCAGATGGCGAAGTAGAGAGTTGGGAAACGCATAACTTTGACCACTCTATCTTAATTGCGTGCGTTACCTTGATGAATAAAATAGAAGGTGAAGTAAAAAATGCCGAATCCATGGTATTGAAACAGATTATTGCCGGCATTTCGGGTGATGACTTTAAATTTGATGTAGTAAAAGGGAAAACCATACCTGAAACACGAATGGTCTTTAGAGGTGAAACGTATGAAGCCGACATTATTGTAGCTGCTTACGATTCTAAATCTACACCGGAAGTATATTATAAAATGGGTGTTGATACACTTAGAGAAGCTGATTTAGGTTCGGCTACCCGTTTAGACGGTATTGATGGCGTTGTGAAACTTAGATTACCGGCAGGTAGTGAAGGAGACCAACGTTATGCAGGTTTAATAAAAGTAAAAAGACCTGACGGTACCTACGAACCTTACGGTTTTAAAGATAAATATACCGTCTTAGCTCCATCAGCTACCGTAGCTGCAGATAAAATGAATGTTTTCTATTCCGGCATTGAAAATCCGGTTTCTATCTCTGCTGCCGTTGACCCTTCAAAATTATCACTCTCAATTCCGGGATGTACCGCTACGAAAATTGGCAATGGTAAATATATGGTTACAGTTCCCTCTTCACAAGTGGGAAAACCGGTTACTTGTACAGTTACAGGAGAAATTGGTGGAAAAACACAAACTTTAGGAACTACTGAATTTCGTGTTAAACAGGTTCCATCTCCTCAAGTGTCTATTGGAGGTAATATTACCGGTGGTAAGAGAAATAAAGCAGAATTGGTTGCTACTCCGCAACTTATTGCTACTATGGGACAAGATTTTGTATATGACTTAAAATGGACGGTAATTTCATTCCGCGTTATTTTCCAAGTTAGAGGTATGGAGGAGCCTGCAATGGCAATTTCAGGCGGTAGATTTTCTGATGAACTTGTTAGAAAAATCAATAGTGCTGCTCCGGGGACTACAATTTGGTTTGAAGATATCAAAGTATCTTCATCAGCAGGAAGTAGAAATATTCCTAACATTACGGTTCGTATCAAATAATGGTTTACCAGACCATCCTTTTTCTATAATCCCAACATTAAAAAAGTTGGGATTTTTAATTATAAATATTGTACACAAAATAATGAATCGGTACCAAGAGATCCTCTCCAACTTTCCTTTTCCACTCTATTTAGCACCTATGGAAGGTGTTACTGATGAGGTGTATCGCAATATATGTAAAGAGCTGGGTGCTGATATAGTCATTTCGGAGTTTATCTCTTCTGATGCCCTGATTAGAGATATTGATGCTTCCCTACAAAAAATGCTATTTTCCGAACATCAACGTCCATTTGGAATTCAAATTTTCGGACATGATGAAATCACTTTACGCCAGGCAGCGGAAAAAGCAGCAGAAGCCAATCCTGATTTTATTGACATTAATTGGGGTTGTCCGGTAAAAAAAATTGTCTCTAAAGGGGCAGGGTCTGCCATTCTAAAAAACATTCCGCTGATGATTTCGCTCACTCAAGCGGTTGTAGCTAGTGTAAAAATTCCGGTTACGGTAAAAACACGATTGGGATGGGAAGAGCACAATAAACCCATTATTACAGTAGCTGAACAGTTACAGGATGTAGGCATTCAGGCAATCACGATTCATGGACGAACACGCTCACAGATGTACAGCGGACATGCAGATTGGACTTTAATAGGACAAACCAAAGAGAACCCACGACTCCAAATTCCGGTGATCGGGAATGGCGATATCGATTCGGGTACTAAAGCAATAGACTATTATCAGCGCTATCATGTGGACGGTATCATGGTAGGTAGGGCGGCAATCGGCAATCCATGGATCTTTGAAGAGATAAAAAATGTTTTTTATCAAAGAGAAAATCACGATTATTCATACGAACAACGAGTCGCCATGTGTTTACGACATTTACAAGAAACTGCTGAGATAAAGGGAGAGAAAAAGGCTGTTTTAGAGATGCGTTGTCATTACGCAGGTTATTTTAAAGCGATTCCCTTTTTCAAAGAGAAAAAAATCAAACTCATGCGAGCTACTACTGTTGAAGAGTGTAGGGATATTCTGATGGACAAATCACTTTAAAAGTTTTTTTACAACTGTATCTTCTTATTTTTTCGTTCATTTAATTTGGATGAAGAAAATGATCAACAAACCGTTAATTATAAATAAGAATAGATCTACAATAGTAGAAATTTTGATTGTCATTTAGACAAATTAGAGGACAACATGAATACAATAATCTACAATAGTAGAAATTTTGATTGTCATTTAGACCGTTCAGCCAAGGGGAGGGTTATCGCATCTACAATAGTAGAAATTTTGATTGTCATTTAGACCCCGCTATTCGAAGTTTGACCTAAGTTTTATCTACAATAGTAGAAATTTTGATTGTCATTTAGACCCTTCAACGTTGGAAGTAACATATTAACATCTACAATAGTAGAAATTTTGATTGTCATTTAGACATTAACGGAGATATATACAGTTGATATATCTACAATAGTAGAAATTTTGATTGTCATTTAGACGAGGAATGGAGAGAACAGGTAAATAATATATCTACAATAGTAGAAATTTTGATTGTCATTTAGACAATTAAAGGCCAAAAACCACCAAGATATCTACAATAGTAGAAATTTTGATTGTCATTTAGACGAATAACATCCTGGACAAGAGTTGGCACATCTACAATAGTAGAAATTTTGATTGTCATTTAGACAAACCTGGTGCCACATCTGGTAGTCTCCTATCTACAATAGTAGAAATTTTGATTGTCATTTAGACACCGAAACGATTCTA
>JAITTF010000317.1 GCA_031287215.1 Bacteroidales bacterium | reverse complement strand
CTCAATGCTTTGGTTGCCTCTTGTGAGATATTTATAACACTTCAAACGGAGTTTTTAGCAATGGAAGGAATGAATCAACTTTTGGAAACAGTAGAGCTTGTTCGTAAGAGATTAAACCCATCTTTACAGGTTACAGGGATCGTTGCCAACCAATACGACAGCCGCAAAGGACTCCATAAAGAAGTCTTAAAAACGATTCAAGACCATTTTAGCGACAAACTTTTTAAAACCCCCATAAGAGATGTTATCGCATTAGCCGAAGCTGGCAGCTTTGGTATGGATATTTTTGAATACAAACCAAAGAGCAACGCTGCGTGTGATTATAGCGAACTTGCAACTGAAATTATAAACCAGGAAAGGGAATTGTGATTATGAATAAAAAGAAATTGGGCGTTGATCCTTTTCGCGGCGTGAATTCTCTTGTTCGCAATACACAAGAAGATACAACAGTACAAGATGAACCTATTGCACAAGAAACACCAGAACTAAAACATACTTCCACTGAAAAGTACGTTAAAACTCAGGGGCATAAGGGACAAAAACTCTCTCGTATTAACCTAGCTTTTCAGCCAGATGCATTAAAATATATTCATTTGTTAAGTGGGTTTGACGGCGTCAGTATAACACAATATGTCAATAGTCTTATATTTGCAGATATGGAAAGACGTAGAGATACTTATTCTAAATTGTTGGAGTTGAAGGAGAGTTGATTCACGATTTAGGGAAACGGTGGAAATGGTTTTGGAGAAAACACTAGAAGCCAATCAAGCTCAAGAAATACTTTGAAAAATAAGCTGCTCCGTTGCGAGAAACAACGGTAGTGGCTTTTGACATTTTTATGGTGTTGTGATACACTTACATTAAAACGCCGCCACCTAAAGAGTAAAGCGGAAAGAAAGTGTAGATATATATGAGAGAAAAGAAACTGAAAGAAGCTTTTGAAACAAAGAACGGTATTATAAAAATGGCAGATATTTCTGCAATTCCGATGTATTACCGTGACGTTCAAAAACTTATAAAACAGAAAGTCATAGAAAAAATAAGGAATGGATATTACCAACGTTGTTATGAGAATAGAAGTACTGGAGAAGCTTCAATCATTGCTTCTCTTTTCCAAGATGGTGTTATCTGTATGTACAGTGCACTCTTTTACTATAACTATTCAGATCGCGTCCCTATGACTTGGGATATAGCAGTTGACAAAAACACATCAAAAGCAAGATTTAATCTGAAATATCCGAGTGTACACCCTCACTACATGAAAAAATCTCAACTAGAATATGGTGTGATAACCGTAGAGATAGAAGGTTGCAAACTAAACATTTTTGATCGTGATAGACTAATGTGCGAATGTATGATGTACATGAAAAAAATGGACAAAGAGCTCTTTAACAAGGCAATTCAGGGATATGTATCTGATAACAAGAAAAACATATCGAATCTACTTGAATATGCGAGGAAACGCAGAGTGAATCGCAAGATAAGGGATATAATAGGAGTGTGGCTTTAATGGATATTGGAGCTTCCGTTTTGACAAAACTTAGAAACAAGGCTAAAGAAACAGGAAAGCCTTTGCAACTTTACCTTCAACTTCTTTGCCAAGAAGAATTTTTGCGCCGTTTGTCGCTTTCTAAATATGTGGACAACTTTATCCTTAAGGGTGGATTGTTTATCTATGTGCTAACTAATTTTGAGAGTCGTGCAACAATAGATGTAGATTTTTTGGTGAGACGATTGTCTGGGGCTATAGATGTGATAAAGAAGGCTATAGACGAGATTATTGACGTTAATACGGGAAACGATTTTATTGTTTTGAAGGCAGAAAAATATGATAAAATATCGCCGCTAAGGAAATACAACGGAATAAGTTTCAAACTTAAAGGGCAAATAAAGAACACAATAACACCATTCAATGTTGATATTGGAATTGGGGACGTGGTGATCCCAGGCGTTCGGAAAATGGAGGTTGCTACCCAACTTGCAGGGTTTACAAAACCGCAAATAGGAACATATTCAATTGAAAGTACAATAGCAGAGAAATTGGAAGCAATTATACAACGGCTTGAATTAACAAGTAGAATGAAAGATTTTTATGATATTTATTATCTTGCACACCAATTCAATTTTGATGGAGAAGAACTCAAGTCTGCCATACAAAATACATTGAAGACGCGAGAAACGGCATGTTCTGCGGATAGTCTTAGTAAGATTTTGGCGTTTGATAAGAATCTTTCGATGAAAAAGATGTGGGAATTGTTCCTAAAACAGCTAAAAGTGGATTCACTAAATTTTGAAGAGATGATTGATTTTGTTGGTATTTTTCTCACACCTATTTGGGACGGGATTTTCAAAGAATCTAAACTGAAAATCAAGTGGAATGGAGAAAAACAAGAGTGGTGTGATGCAAGAGAATAAGGTGAAAAGGCAAAGAAAATCCCGCTCTGGACATGTCTCTGCGGGTTGTTTCTCTGCTGTAAGTTCGTTTTTATCAACCATCTCTTCGAAAATCATTGTGCCTGCAATTTTCTCTACCGTTTCTGATAACCGTATTAATCATAGCATTTAAGACGGTCCTACTGTGATATTTTATTGTCAGCAAGAACTAACGTCCTGTCACATATCTTCGCCACACTAGGGTTGTGAGTGACTATTATCACCGTCTTCCCTCGTTCGTTCAAGTCCCTGAACATCTTCATTATATTATTGCCAGTTTCATCATCCATCGAACCTGTTGGTTCGTCTGCCAACACAATCTCACATGGCTTTAACATCAAGCGTGCGATCGCTACCCTCTGTTGTTCACCACCACTCAACTCATATATCTTGTTAGTTGCTTTATCAAGCATATTAACCGTTTTAAGCGCATACCCCTTTTTCTCTTCTTTCTCTCTCTTATCCGCTTTCACATAAGACAAAGCTACATCTAATGCTTTCCAAACCATCTCATTGTCCACTAGAGCAAAGTTCTGAAAAACATATCCGAGCTTATATCTGAGCATCAGAAGCACATCTCTGCTGTGGATTCTGTTTATCTTTTTGTTATCAATCACAACCTCACCAGAATCAGCCTTCTCTAGTAACCCCATGATGTTGAGAAGTGTGGTTTTACCTGAGCCAGACTGTCCCATTATTGCGACCATCTCGCCCTTACTTATTGTGAGATTCAAATTGTCAAAAATCACACGGCTACCAAACTTCTTATTTATGTCTTTCAGCTCAATTATGGGCTCCATATCATTCTTCCCCCTTCAGAACATTACCGATTTTCTTGCTTTCGTTCACTCGCAACACGACCGTAGAGATTAAAATATCAACAAAAACACAAACCGTCAAAAATTCAAGTAACATCTTATTGGGGGGAGCAACAAATAATCTTGCCAATTTAATAAAAACATGGCTGGAAGATAATTCTGCTAGGATAAAGTAAGACACAAATATGACGAAGCAAGATGCCAACCAAATGCAAAGATTAGCCAGATAAAACTCAATATATCGAGTAATAAATGGTATCCCATGAATTTTCAATACGGTATTTCCTAATTTTTGCTTTTCTAAATAATTTATTGCTGTGGTAAAAATCAATGTTAAGGTCGCGATAACAGAAATCGAGAGCATTACTATCGAGTTTCTTAATTCTTGATTTATGAGAAATATCTCTTCGCTGACCAGACTATACACGGAAGAAAAGTGACTGGCAAATTTTTCACACCCAGATTCAGAAAGAGCGTTTTTAATTGATGCGGCTGGATTGTCTATATTTTCAACCTTCACATAATAGTCACCTGTTAAGCCGCAGGAAAGCCTGTCACTGTCAATATTTTCATTACTTATCACTTCAACAATGGGGTCTAAAATTAAGTTGTTAGATTCTTTAGCAGCGTAAGGATTGAAAGTAAAATATTTTTGATTAGGTTCTACATACAAAACATTCAATTTAAAGTCTTCGGAATTTTGTGAGAACCAAGGATGGCTATACTCTTTAACTATCTCAGCGTGAAAATTTTTAAGATTCTTTGGAACCAGAATTGTTAGTGTATGAGTAGAGTGATCGGGAATATCCACTTGTTGTCCAGATTCATCGTAAATTGGGTTTATTTTCAAATAGTTATTATTAACTGTTATTGAGCGGTATGACCCATAGGGTTTGATTAAATCTTTTTTCCCAATTTCTTTAAAATGTTCTTCTTGCTCTGTAATAGAATTTTTTTGTGAATAAAGGGCGGGACTTATGAATATGCCACCTTTTTCGTTGGTTATGTGAAAAAATTTCTTAACCTTTTCCGCAAAATCTTTTTTCCAGCCCTCTTTCTCGGTGCCATAAAATCCGGTACCTATTAAAATCGTTGAATAATTTGCGGTTTTTCCCCAGTGAGCCATATTTGCTTTTTTATTTCGCAAATCGTTAAAACTACTAAAACTGAAAGCCATCGAAGAAATTAATAAAATTGCAAACAATAGTTTGGCAAAATAATTTAAGAGCTGAACAAGCATAAGCGGCTTTTTATTTTTTAGCATATGAGGGATGGTGATATATTTTAGAATGAGTGACGGGATCATGGAGAGGATTAAGGAAACTATTGTCAGAATTACAGAAAAAACGCGCCAAGATTTAAAAAAAAGAAAAGTATTCTTTATCCCCGTAATATTTGCAAGTGAAGTGAATAACCCGCCAAAACAGACAGAAAAGCAAATGAAATGGACAAGAAGAAGTTCTTTGAACATTACCTTAAGTCTTATCTCGCTGCTTGTAACACCAAACATTTTTAAAACGGCAAATTCTTTATACCTAAAAATAATTAAATAAGTGGTTATCATAAGAGCAAGACAATAAAGTATCACCAACAACCTACTTACTTGTGCCAACCAAAAATTATGATATTCTAAATCATCTATATCATTTTTATTTTCTTTCTGAAAGTTTATTTTCCCGCCAAAATTTTTTAGAAGCTCGTCTTTTATTTTATCTAAGATTTTATCATCTACTGTGTCAAATTTGCAATGTTCTGCGTCAATCCCGTATTGTTTCATTGCCGCAAACGGTCTTATCTCTAAAGTGGAGTCTAAATTAAAAAAACTAATACGGCCTATTTGATTTGGGTTGTTACTCTCTTCGGAAGATATAAATTTTTCCAGGTCATCTTCCGCTTTTAAGAATCGCCCGGATACTAAATCAAAACCTGCAACCGATTTAGCCAACCCAGAGTTGAAAACAACAATCCTTCTTTTTTTACCAAGCGTTCTTGGGAAAAAACTGGTCTTTGTTACTATTAGCCCGTTCTGTCTGGCTAACTCTTCTATTTTTTCAATTAATTTTAAGTCGGTTCTCCCACTGTTAATGTTAAGTTCTTCTATAGTCAATGTGCTATATCTACCTTGTCTTCCGGCCAGTTTTTGGAGATTATCAGCTTCATAAATCTTTATATAAATTAAAGATGCTATAAGATAAATCAAAAATATTACAAACCCAAATACTTTTTTCATCAATTACCCCCCCCCAAAACGAATGATATTACAGGCTCCATTGTATTGCAAATCACTTTTTTAGTCCAGAACCGTCACGTTTAAAGAGTTAATTTCAAACTATGCCAGTTAATGATTTTCCGAACAGTTGGGATGGTATGCAAAATCATTGTGGTCTTGCTCTGAATGTTTCTTTTGCGTGGATTCAGCAAAGCAATCTGGTTTCGCACAAACTCTCTTCCAATTTGGGTAAGTATCTCCCCCTTTTGTCGACGCTCCATGATTGGTTTCTGACTTCGTATATCTGGAAAAGATGTACTTATCGTCGTCAGTAAATCCTCTTTTCCAGGTTCCGCCATCCACCTTGCTTTCCCACGTTTTTGCCATTACTACCGTGCAAGAAGATAACGCTATAGCTAGAACGAGCAAAGCACTCAGCTTTTTTGAATTCATCATGTCTCGGACCTCCCTAAAATAATAAAATAATTTAAAAACAATTCTGGACTAAAAAAGTGATTTGGTGTGGAGGGTAGATTCTACCTTCGCCTGCTTGCGAACAACATTCAATCATTTTCACAATAACAGGCACGATAATTTTTATATCTGTTAATTTTCGAGTACCTTGTTCTGCTTTTTCGGTGCGAAACGTTCTGCAGTGAAAAGCTGTAGCATGGTGGCCCAAAGACCGCCAG
>JAITTF010000214.1 GCA_031287215.1 Bacteroidales bacterium | reverse complement strand
CAGCGTTGGTCGAGTCGCGTCTAATTCGTAGGTAGTAATCTTCGCATGCATTTAGATATCTAAAAATAATAACAGTAATCCTAGACAACGACAAATAAAAAAAACCTGTAAAAAAGCTAACAGAACAAGACCTAAAACACCTGTCAGCATCACTATTAGAGAAAAATACTACATTGCAGATGCTGGTCAAGGAAAAAGAAAAAAATGAGTATCAACGCATTGGCCTGTTTGGAAATAAAAATCCTGACGATGAAGAAAATAGGGCTGTTAAAGCTATTGAAGAAGCAGAACAAGCAAAACTTGCCCTCTTAGAGGAACTGAAAATAGCTGAAACAAATGTAGCTACTGCCAAACATCAAATAGAGGAATGGTCGATGTCCATTAAGCAAAGACAACAAAAAATTGCTGCTTTGGAGATATCTTTTAACTCCCGTCTACAACAAAAAGATTTTGCTGACGAACAAGGCTATCTCTCTGCATCCTTGCCTGAACAAGAAATAACGCTGCTAAAACAAAAAGCAGATCAATTACAAGCAGAAGAGTACTCCTTATTAGGTGCTAAAAAAGAGATTTCCAAACAATTAGCTACAGAAACTGAACGCCGCCTTACAGAAGATTCTTTGGATAATTTGAAAATTGTGGAACAAGAATGGGCAGCTAAAAAAGAAATTTTAGTCCAAGCAATAGGAGCTAATACCCAAATTTTAAAACAAAATCAAAAAAGCTTAGAAGAGCACCGCGACAAAATTAGAGCAAAAGAGATCCAAGAAAAACAATGGATCAAATGGAAGAATTTAGACAATTTAATTGGGTCAGCTGACGGGAAAAAATATAGGAATTTTGCACAAGGATTGACATTTGAATACATGATAAAACATGCTAATATTCAATTACAGAAGATGTTTGACCGGTATGTATTACTCAGAGACCGCGATAAGCCCTTAGAATTATGTGTCATAGATCATTATCAAGGAGAACAAGTCAGAAGTGTAAAAAACCTTTCCGGTGGGGAGAGTTTTGTAGTGAGTTTGGCATTAGCACTGGGCTTGTCAAAGATGGCAAGCAAAAATGTACAGATAGATTCGCTTTTTTTAGACGAAGGGTTTGGCACTTTAGACGAAGAGGCTTTAGACATGGCTTTGACGACTTTGTCCGGTTTGCGGCAGGAAGGTAAACTTATAGGAGTCATTTCACACGTACAGGCGCTAAAAGACCGCATAAGCACTCAAATCCAACTCGTTCCGGAAGGCAATGGTCATAGTCGGATTGAGGGCGTAGGATGCCGTAGTTCATCTCAAATACGGTTGTCATAGTATTTTATGGCATAATAGACAAAAAATATGATTTTTTTTCAATTGTCAATATAATAGAAAAATGGTTGATATCTCTACTTTATATCAACAGAGTATGGAACCATTAAATTAAGGTTTTTAATAAACTTTTCAGGGTCTATTTTTGAAGTAAAGTCACAGAGATTAGATTCAAAGTCATTGTTGGCAGAGAGGAGTTTAACGGTTAGGTGTGTAGGTCCTTTAGAATGCTTGATGACCTCTTGCAGGATGTAAGCCAAGTTGGAGGAGACGTCATTCACAGAGAGTGTTAATACTACATCTTTACACAATTTCTTATAAATATCTTCGAGAAAGAAGACATTTTGGAGCACGATATTATATACTTTTTTTCCGGTCTCTTTATCTATAAATTTTAATCTAATAAATATACTGAAAAACAACTGTTTATCGACTTCCAGAAGATTTTTAAATTTAGTATATTCATCTCCGAAAATCATCCAGGTAAATTCGCCTTTATAGTCTTCTACTGTAATCCTACCACAATCTTTGCCGGTTTTAGAGGTGAAAGTTTGCATCTTCGTTACGACTCCTACAAATTTCAACAATTTATTGGCGAGCATTTCGTAATTGTCTTCATTATTGAGTCTATCACAGTCAAAATTGGTATAAGCATTGATGGGTATTTTAAAGCGGTCTAATGGGTGCCCGGAGATGTAGAAACCGGCGACTTCTTTTTCGTGGTCAAGTTGTTCGATGTTACTCCAATTGGGAGCATCCGGCAAATCAGGATAGACATACTCCTCTTCTCCTTCATTAGAGCCAAAGAGTGAGATCTGAGCACTATACTGATTGCTTTGCATCTTAGTGCCGAAGTTGATCAATTTTTCTATAAAAGATTGACCTTTATCATCTTGTTGGAAATATTGTGCTCTATGGTTATTCTCAAAGCAGTCAAATGCACCGGCATAAGCAAGCGCTTCTAATGTTTTTTTATTACAACTTCTTAGATTCACCCTTTTAGCAAAATCAAAAATAGAGGTAAAAACGCCATTTTCTTCTCGTTCACTTGTAATAGCTTCTGCAGCAGATACTCCTGATCCTTTGAGTGCAGAAAGTCCAAAACGGACATTTCCCTCTTTATTTACGGTAAAATAGATGTCAGATTCATTAATATCAGGACCTAACACTTTGATACCTGATTTGTTGGCATCGTCTATGAGGGCAGCGACTCTGCTGATGTCATTAATACTATGGGTCAAGTTGGCGGCTATAAATTCAGCCGGAAAATGGGCTTTAAGGTAAGCTTCTTGGTAAGAAATCCAGGAGTAACAAGTAGCATGTGATTTATTGAAAGCATATTCAGCAAATTTAGTCCATTCACGCCAGATCTCTTCAATTTTATCCTCAGGACCATAGCCGTTAGCTTTAGCATTTTCTAAGAATTTTCCTTTGAGAGCCTCCATTTTTTTGAGGTCTTTTTTACCCATTGCTTTACGCAATTCATCCGATTGACCACGTGTAAAGCCGGCTAAATCTCTACTGAGGAGCATGACCTGTTCCTGATAGACGGTAATGCCGTAAGTGTCTTTCAACCTGTTTTCCAAAATCGGGAAAGGGTAGGTGATGGCTTCACGACCATGTTTTCGGGCTACGTAATGGGGGATATTGTCCATAGGACCGGGACGATACAAGGCATTCATGGCGATCAGATCTTCAAATTTATTGGGTTTTAATTCACGAAGATATTTTTGCATACCCGGAGATTCAAATTGGAAAATGGCAAATGTATTTCCTTCACTGTAAAGTTTATAAGTTTCTGCATCATCAATCGGGATGTGGTCTATGTTGATGGTAATTTTGCGATTTTTTTGGATGTTTTTAAGGCATTCTTTGATAATGGTGAGGGTACTCAATCCCAAGAAGTCCATTTTTATGAGGCCTACCTCTTCGATGGTTCTTCCATCGAACTGGGTTACCGTAATTTTCTGTTTGCTATTTTTATCTTCAACGGTACTTACGGGAACAAAATTGGTAATGTCATCAGCACTAATGATAACGCCGCAGGCATGGATACCCGTTTGGCGCAACGTGCCTTCTAATTGTGCGGCATAACGAAAAATCTGTTTGGCTTCTGCATTAGTTTCGCTCATTTTTCTCAATTCGGGAATCAAACGGAGACAGTTGTTGATATTGACTTTGGGAGCTTTTCGTGTTTGAGGATCTTCTCTAGGTAAAAGGTCCACTTTTTTAGTAAGTTCTGTAGAGAGAGAAATAGGGTAACGTAATACGCGGGCAACATCTTTAATACTTGATTTGGTTGCCATTTCACCATAAGTAATGATGTGGGCAACCCGTTCTTGTCCATATTTTTTGGTAACCCAGTCCAAGACAAGACCTCTTCCTTCATCATCAAAATCTATATCAATATCAGGAAGTGAAATTCTATCGGGATTCAAGAACCGTTCAAAAAGTAAATCATATTTAAGAGGGTCAATATCAGTGATTTTAAGGCAATAAGCTACTACAGAACCGGCGGCAGAACCACGTCCCGGTCCTACGGATACTCCTAAATTTCTGGCAGCTTGAATAAAATCCTGAACAATCAAAAAATAACCTGGAAAACCCATGTTTCGTATTGTTTCTAATTCAAAATCAATACGTTCTCTGATCTCATTGGTTAGATGCTCTCCGTATCTAAAATCGGCTCCTTCGTAGGTAATTTTCCGTAAATAATCAGATTCAAATTTGATACGTAATGCTTTTTCAAAACCACCTATTTTTTCTATTAGATTTTCTTTACCATCTTTGGTTGCAAATTCGGCAATTAAGCTGTCGTGGTCATATTTCTCTTTGTATTCATCTTCAGTGCCAAATTCTATAGGAATATCGAATACCGGCATAATAGGAGTGTGGTTGATGGTATAAAATTCCACTTTATCCACGATCTCTTGTGTATTTTCTAAGGCTTCAGGATAATCAGGGAAGATAGCCGCCATCTCTTCAGGCGATTTTAACCACTCCTGTTTGGTATAGTGCATTCTATTTTCCTCATCTACATATTTGCCGGTGCTGAGGCAGATGAGCAGGTCGTGGGCATCGCCGTGCTCTTCTTCTACAAAATGCACGTCATTAGTTGCTATTACTTTGATGTTTAATTCTGTAGCAATATCAATTAATGCTTTATTCTGTTCTTGTTGACGTTCAAATACATCTTTTGCGCCACCTGGTTTATTGGTTTGATGTCGCTGAATTTCGATGTAAAAATCGTCCCCAAAGAGGTTTTTATACCATAACGCACTCTCTTTGGCTGCAGCAATATTGTTTTTCTCTATAAAACGATTTAACTCTCCTGCCAAGCAAGCCGAACTGACAATAATGCCTTCATGATATTGTGCTAAAAGTTGTCGGTCAATGCGTGGCCGCGCATAAAAACCGTCTAACCAACCGTGAGAGACAATCTTACATA
>JAITTF010000186.1 GCA_031287215.1 Bacteroidales bacterium | reverse complement strand
TTACCTTTAATTCATTATCGCAGTGGTTCCGATATAAAGATCAGGCACTAAATTCGCCCAAGAAGGTTAGCTTTGGGTTACGAGTCAATCCGGAATATTCAGAAATTGAGACAGAGTTATATAATCCTGCTCAAAAAGGATCAAGGTTGGGAATTCTCGCTGCTGCTATGCCTAAAAATCTACCAATAGGGATTGAGGGGTTACACTTTCATGTTTTGTGCGAAAATGATAGCTTTGCCTTAGAACATGCTTTAGAGCATTTTGAGGCTCGTTTTTCACATTTAATCAAAGAATGTAAATGGATTAATATGGGAGGAGGACATCATATTACTCGAGAAGGATATGATATAGAGCATTTAATTACTATTCTAAAAAAATTCAAACAGCGATACCCTAATCTTGAAGAAATTATTTTGGAACCGGGTGAAGCCGTAGGCTGGCAAACCGGTATATTAGTCTCAACGGTAGAAGATATTGTAGAAAACAATAACATTACTACTGCAATTCTAAATATATCTTTTTCTTGTCATCTTCCTGACTGTTTGGAAATGCCCTATAAACCTACAATTATTGGTGCATCAGAACCTGCAGAAAAAAGTTTATTTGTATATAGGATGGGAGGTTCTTCATGTCTTGCAGGTGATTTTATTGGAATGGGAGATTTTGCTTTTCAGGAACCTTTAGAAATTGGTGATCAAATTATCTTTGATGATATGATTCATTATACTATGGTAAAAACTACTTTTTTTAATGGAGTTAAACATCCTGCAATTGGTATGGTTAATAGAGAAGGGGCTTTTATTTTGCTTTCTCAACCGGGAAGTTATCAGGCTTATAAGGAAAAATTAGGATAAAGGTACTGCTTGAGTGCTATAAGCCCAATATTTTGAAATTTGCAGACTAAAAAGAAAAATATCACGTTAAAGATTAAACTATCACTTACAAAAACTGTCTCTTCAAAATGAGGAGTTGTTTTTTTAATAATTTAGCTATTCAATAATAAAATATCAATATGAAAAAGTTTTTGATCACACTAAGTGTTTTGTTTTTTTGTGGCATTCTAACAGCACAGAGCGATTTAGATGCATTTCGTTTTTCACAGACCCAATGGGAAGGCTCAGCTCGTTTTATGGGTGCCGGCGGAGCTTTTGGTGCAGTAGGAGCTGAATATTCGGCTTTGGCTATCAATCCCGGTACTATTGGACTTTATAAAAGACATGAAGTTACTCTTACTCCATTGGTTTTGGATGTGCAAAAATCTAATACGCAATATAATGAGACTAACATGCAAGCCGCCAAAACCAGTTATATGATCTCCAATGCCGGCATTGTATTGAAAGCGAATACCCGCGAAGAGTCCAAATGGAATGGCGTCCAATTTGCTTTTGGTTTTAACAGGATTTTAGACTTAAATAAAAGATTTGCTATAGATGGCTTTGGAAATGGGAGTACCATTACTGACAATTTTATTCGTAATTCTTCAGGACTTCCCAGTGGACTCTCTGAAGATAATTTGGGTGCTTGGTGGACTTATCTTACTGATTATGATACTGCTTCCAACTCTTATTCTTCTCCTTTTACCGGAAAAAATGTAAAACAAAAAGAACTCACTACGATGAAAGGTGGTATTGATGAGATGAACTTTTCGTTGGGAGCTAATTATGACGATAAATTTTATATGGGTTTAACTGTTGGAGTGCCGTTTATCCATTATGAAGAGATTAGAACCTATTCTGAATTGGATGAAAATAAAGAGGTGGATGCCCTCGCCGGTTTAGATATTAGAGACAACCTTAGCGTTAGTGGTACCGGAATAAACCTTAAATTAGGTTTTATCTATCAACCGGTAGATTTTTTTAGAGTCGGCATAGCTTTACATACTCCTACTTATTATGGTGGCATTACCGATAAATTCCAGAGGACTATTACTTCTGATTACGATATTGGTGATGGAGCAAAATATGAATGTCCTGAGAATTTTTTTAAATACAAACTCTATACTCCTTTAAGAGCTATAGGAAGTATCGCTTTTATGTTGCAAAGTAGAGCTTTTATTAGTGTGGATTACGAATATACAGACTACTCTTTATCACAATTATATTCCAAAGACTACTCTTTTGCTACAGAAAATGAAGAGATACAAGCTAAATATGGTTCAGCACATTCCGTGAGAATTGGTGGTGAAGTGTTTGTTACAAAATCATTTTTATTGAGAGCCGGTTATAATTTTATTAGCAATCCTTACAAAGATAAAAATATCAATAATGCACCTATGCATCAGGGGTCAATCGGTTTTGGAGTCAGAACTTCAGGATTTTTCTTTGACATGGCTTATGTATTAAGATTTGCTAAAGAAAACTATTGGATGTATGATCCCACTTTGGTTAATGCTTCTCAAAACAGCTATAGAACCAGTAAAATTGTAGCTACTATAGGATATAAATTCTAAAGAAAGAAGAGTGTTAATTTCTATGTGGGTGTTCCATTTTTTGGCTAAAAAAAGAAAAAAATGAAAATATTGATTTTTTTTTCAAACTATAGCGTTTTGTATCGTTTTTTTTTCTATTTTTGCAGCCATTTTGAAGTGGAAACCTAATATAGGTTAAAAATGGACAATAACAAATTAAGAATCAGAGAATTAAATCTCTAAAAAACTGGTAAAAATACAATGGGTGCAAGAAAAAGATTAGCAGCAGATGCAAGAAAAGAAGCCAAAAAGACTATTTACATGGCTCGCTTGGTTGACAATCCGACCTCTCCAAGGAAAACAAGGATCATGGCAGACGTAATCAGAGGTAAAGATGTCAATTATGCTATGAATGTATTAAAATACAGCAAAAAAGAGTCTGCAGAGAAAATTTTAAAACTATTAAAATCTGCAATAGCTAACTGGCAAGTTAAAAATGAAGGCGTGAGAATAGAAGATGCTCAGTTATACGTTCAATCCATTATCGTAGATAGCGGTAGAATGCTTAAACGTCTCAGAACTGCTCCTCAAGGAAGAGGTTATAGAGTAAGAAAACGTTCTAACCATATTACGCTAACCGTAGCCAATAGAATAGAACAAAATAATAACATAGTTGAAGAAACCAAAAATAAAGAATAGGTATGGGTCAAAAAGTTAATCCGGTAGGTTTAAGATTAGGAATCACCAGAGGATGGGATTCTAACTGGTACGGCGGCAAAAATTTCGCCGGTAAAATAGTTGAAGACGACAAAATCAGAAGGTACTTAAATGCACGTCTGTCGAAAGCCGGAATTGCAAAGATTTACATTGAAAGAACTTTAAAATTAATAACAGTTACGATCTTCACAGCAAGACCGGGTTTAATCATCGGTAAAGGCGGTACGGAAGTAGATAAACTGAAAGAAGAATTAAAGAAAATCAGTGGTAAAGAGATTCAAATTAATATTGCAGAGGTAAAACGTCCTGATATGGATGCCGTCCTCGTAGCACAAGCTATAGCAAGACAAATTGAAAGTCGTGTATCTTATCGTAAAGCAACTAAAACTGCTATCGCCTCTACAATGAGAGCTGCAGCTGATGGTATTAAAGTATCAGTTTCAGGTCGTCTTGGTGGTGCTGAAATGGCAAGAACAGAGCATTTTAAAGAAGGTAGAACCCCATTACATACCCTGAGAGCCGATATTGACTATGCTACCGCAGAAGCGCATACTACTTACGGTAGAATTGGTATTAAAGTATGGATTTGCCGTGGATTAGTTTATGGTAAAAAGGACTTCTTTAATATCGTAGCCGAAAATAAAGAACAAAAAGCAAGCGCACCAAGAAGATCTACAAGACCCGGTGGTGCAGGTAAAAAACCACTCAATAAATAGTATTTAACTTAGAAAAATAATACAGTCATGTTACAACCAAAAAAGACCAAATACAGAAGGCCTCAGAAAGGAAGAATGAAAGACATTACCAAAAGAGGTAGTGAAATAGCTTTCGGTTCTTTCGCCATTAAGACATTAGACCAAATGTGGCTGACAGGACGTCAAATTGAAGCTGCACGTCAAGCTATTACACGTTATATGAAACGTGAAGGACAATTATGGATTAGAGTATTCCCCGATAAACCGGTTACTAAAAAACCTGCCGAAGTGCGTATGGGTAAAGGTAAAGGTGCTCCTGAGTATTTCGTTGCCAGAATCAGTCCGGGTAGAATTTTGTTTGAAGCTGACGGCGTACCTTTTGAAGTGGCAAAAGAAGCCCTCCGTCTTGGCGCACAAAAATTGCCTGTGCATACCAAATTTGTAGTTAGAAGAGATTATTCAGAAGAAATTTAACAACAATGAAACAAAGTGTAATAATAGAACTTTCAACGCCAGAAATCGTTGAAAGATTAGCAGAAGAAAAACAACAGTTGGTTAGACTTAAATTAAACAATGCTGTTACCCCTCTCGAAAATCCTATTAAAATTAAGGAACAGAGAAAAACCATTGCAAGATTAATGACTGAGTTGCGCAAACGCGAATTAGAAAGTTTGAAAAAATAAGTAAAATGGAAAGAAATAATAACAGAAAAATTAGAGAAGGTGTAGTTACCAGCAACAAGATGGAAAAATCTATCGTTGTCAGTGTCGAAAGAAGACTTAAACACCCAATGTATGGAAAATTCCTCAGAAGAACTACCAAACTGATGGCTCATGATGAGAAAAATGAGTGCAACATCGGAGATAGAGTGAAGGTAATGGAAACAAGACCTTTAAGCAAAAATAAATGTTGGCGTTTAGTAGAAATTTTAGAAAAGGCAAAATAGTATGATACAACAAGAATCAAGATTGGCAGTAGCCGACAATAGCGGAGCAAAAGAAGTCTTATGTATTCGCGTCTTAGGAGGAACTAAAAAAAGATATGCCGGCGTAGGGGATAAAATTATTGTTACCGTTAAAAGTGCAATCCCTTCAGGTAATATCAAAAAAGGTACAGTTTCTAAAGCTGTTATCGTTCGTACTAAAAAACATGTCCGTAGAAATGATGGGTCATACATTCGTTTCGATGATAATGCTGTAGTACTCCTTACGCCAACAGAAGAAATGCGTGGTACCCGTATCTTTGGACCTGTAGCACGTGAACTTCGCGAGAAACAATATATGAAGATCGTTTCTTTAGCACCGGAAGTATTATAAAGAATTAAATAATTAGCAATTGACAAAGACCAATTGTAATAAAAATAACAATAAAGAATGAAGATACACGTAAAAAAAGGCGACATCGTAAAATTACTCGCCGGCAATGACAAGGGTAAACAAGGCAAAGTTCTCAGGGTTGATACCGAGAACTATCGTGCCGTAGTTGAAGGTGTTAACATGATCTCTAAAGCTACCAAAGCAGATGCTAAACATCCTAATGGTGGTATCGTGAAAAAAGAAGCTTCAGTGCACATTTCAAATCTGATGGTTATCGACAGTAAAGGTAACGCTACAAGAATTGGAAGAAAATTAGGAGCAAACGGTAAATTAGTTAGATATTCTAAAAAATCAGGAGAGGAGATTAAATAATGTACACACCAAGATATAAAGAAAAATACGATAAAGAAATTGTTGCTGCTTTAAAAGAACAATTCGGATTCAAATCACTCATGAGAGTGCCTAAAATCAAAAAGATTTGCTTAAATCAAGGTTTAGGAAAATTTGGCATCGCTGATAAAAAATTAATTGAC
>JAITTF010000122.1 GCA_031287215.1 Bacteroidales bacterium | reverse complement strand
AAGAATGGAAGAATCGTTGGTTGCTTTTGTGGTAAGGAATATGCAAATTGGGACCAAGATCAGGGAAGAAAGCCACATTCCAAACCACACCGGAAAGATGTTTCCTTTTGCCATTTTTTCTCCCATGATAGAGATAGAAAAATAGATAATAAAAAACAAGACGGTAATCAACAGCGGGATGCCGATCCCTCCTTTTCGCATGATAGAACCCAAAGGAGCACCAATGAAGAAAAAGAGCACGCACGCCAAAGCATCTTTGTGTTTTTTCCACCATTCGGCTTGAAAGCCCCACAAAGATTTGCTTTTAAACTCCTCTTCATCATACGTATAATCCACCGTATTCTTAATAAATCCTGCTTGATAGAGTGCATAATTGATTACATTTTGTTTTTTATCTTTCGACAAAAGTTGCAGTTGTTCTTGGTAATTAACAATGGTGCCTGTCAACGGCATAGTGTCGTTCTGCATATATAAATTCAAGAATTGCAAATTGCTATAGAAGTTCCGCACAGCATTATCGGAAATATCTAATATCTCTTTTTTAATCGTATCAATTCTAACTTTTATTTGTGCATTTGAAAGGGTTCCGGTAATGGTTTCGTAATAGGAATTATTCATTTTTTGGAAGCCAAAAGAGGAGATGTCAAACCTTTTATATTGTTCTTTAAAGTGAGATCGAGTGAGAGGAGGAATTTCACTATTGCTACCGTTTTTATTTTCGTCCCAAAAGTAGCCATCATAAAGATAAAACAGCATAAACTGACCATCAGAAGAGACCTTCATTTTACCTTTTTTAGCATAAGTCATGGTACTATTTCCCGAAAATTTGGAATGATCATAAAGTAAGACATCTTCAATAGTTTCATTATCTCTTAATTTTTTGCCGATTCTAATCACATAATTATCAAATCCGTCGTAAAAGACGCCCTCTTCGATTGCCAAAGTAGGTTTTTTATCTTTAATACTATAAAAAAGATTTTTATAAGTCAAAAACGCTTTAGGGGCTACTTGATCGCCAAACCAAAATGCAAAAATGCCTAAACTGAAAGCAAAAATGGAGAGTGAAAACATTAATTTACTAATAGGGATTCCGGCAGATTTTAAAGCTACTAACTCATAATACTCTCCCAGCGACCCAAAAGTCATCAACGAGGACAACAAGATTGCCAAAGGAGCTGCTTTACTAACAAATCCGGCAGATGCGTAGAAAATTAATTCTAAAATTATTGAAACTTCTAATCCTTTACCCACTAAATCATCTACATACAACCATAAAAATTGCATGATAAGTATGAATAGTGAAAATAAAAAAGTAAGGATAAAAGGTCCTACAAACTTTTTGATCAGATAACGATAGATGATTTTCACGGCATTAATAGATTTACTAACAATTAATTAGAAAACTTAAAATCGCCAATAGTTTCGGGTAGTTGTTCCAATGCTTTAACTGTTTGTTCCTCATTTGGCGGGGTTCCATGCCATTGGTGTTTATCCATCATAAAATCCACGCCCATACCCATTTTTGTGTGCATCAACACTGCGATAGGCTGTTGATGTTTTGTTAACGATTGCATTTCTTTCATGGTTTTGGCAATATCGTTCATATCATTACCATTCATTTCCATCACTTTCCAATCAAATGCCTCAAATTTAGCTTTTAAATTACTCAAACTGCAAACATCGTCAGTAGAACCGTCAATTTGTTTTTTATTATAATCTACAATAGCAATTAAATTATCCACTTTATGAGCAGCGGCAAACATGATGGCTTCCCAATTTTGACCTTCGTCGAGTTCACCATCTCCGGTCAACACATAGACTAAATTTGGATCGAGATTAGCTTTTTTAGCCAAAGCAACGCCTGCAGCGATAGAAAGACCTTGTCCCAGCGATCCAGAAGCGATACGGATACCCGGTAAATATTCTGCCGGAGTAGGATGTCCTTGCAAGCGAGATTCCCAATTTCTAAAGGTGCTTAGTTCATCTATAGGAAAATAGCCGGTTCTTGCTAAAACGCTGTACCAAACGGGCGCAATATGTCCATTAGACAGAAAAAACATATCTTCATCAGTTCCTTCAACAGAGAAATGGTCAGGATCAATGTTTAAGTGTTCAAAATAGAGATAGGTCATCAGATCAGCACAACCTAAAGAGCCTCCCGGATGACCGGAATTAACATGAGAAATCATGCGAATAATATCTCTTCTAACTTGTGAAGCGGTAGCTTCCAATTCTTTTATACTCATAAGTAATAATAATTTTTTTTAATTAATTATATTCAACCGATTGTTATTTAGAAAAGATCATTTCGTTATTTTTTAATATTTCATCTTCTAATTGGGTTAAAAAATAGATTCCCAGCATTGAAATAGTTTCCAAAAAGGCATCGAAAAGAAAGTCTTTAGAAACTTCGATATCACCTCTAATGGTACCGGCAACTGTAGGTTTGTAACGAATTAAAATTTGATTTTTATCATTGGTCCACCCCCATTGATTTTTCCACACATTAACCATCCTAAAACAGTAAGTATTGTTGTTAATAGTAATAACAGTACTACTATCAATTTGTAGATACGCTACCGCTTCATCAGTATTAGTTTTTTCGTTTCTAACAGTGATGTATGGTCTAAAAAAGCCACTTCTTTTTACTGAAAAAGTATCCTGTTTAGTAATGATGCGAGACAAAGTTCCTGTATTATTTACTAAATCTAAGGTGCCAAAAAGTTCTTCACCTGATTTCATTTCATAATATTTTTTTACAATATCCGGTTTAATGATCTGTAAAGTTGTAATTGGGCTTTCATTAATTGCTTTCATAAAATAATTTAAAATAAATTTTTATAAATAGAAGAAATATGATTGGAGAGTTGATTAAATTCTTCAATAGAAAAGTGTAATCTCTCTTGTTCAAAATTAATATCTTGAATTTGTGAAATTGGAACGAGATGAATATGTGAATGAGGGACATCTAAACCAATAACAGATACACCAACTTTAGTACATGGTACAGCTTTTTTAAGGGCTATAGCTACCTGCTTAGCAAAAAGAAATAATTCAGAATAAAGAGAGTTTTCAATATCGAAAATGTAATCAATTTCAGTTTTTGGGATTACTAAAGTATGACCTTTTGCAACGGGTGAAATATCTAAAAATGCAATAAATTGATCATTTTCAGCGACTTTGTAACAAGGAATTTCGCCGGCAATAATTTTTGAAAAAATGGAACTCATAATTATTTACCTTGCAACATTAATAATATCAAAATGGATACTACCGGCAGGCGCATCTACAATAATGCTATCCCCTTTTTCCTTACCGATGAGTGCTTTCGCCATCGGAGAAGAGACTGAGATTTTTCCTACTTTTAGGTCTGCCTCCGATTCCGGTACTATAGTATAAGTCATTGTTTTTTTGTCATTTGTTCTTGCAATGGTAACAATAGAATAGATTAATATTTTAGAAACATCAATTTTAGATTCGTCAAGGACTCTTGCATTAGCTACTAAATTTTGCAGTTTAGCGATTTTGAGTTCTAACAAACCTTGAGCTTCTTTAGCTGCGTCATATTCAGCATTTTCAGACAAGTCTCCTTTATCCCTAGCTTCTGCTATAGCAGCAGAAATGCGAGGACGTTCTTTAGATTCAAGTTCACTTAGTTCATTTTTTAGAAGTTCAAGGCTTTCTTGAGAATAATATTTTACTGTATTCATACGTATATTTTATTTATTTATTATCGGAAAAAATTTATTTTAATGTATTTTAGAAATTAGTTTAAAAAGTAAAGAAAGTATAAATAACGATTTAATCTAAACAAAAATTAAAGAGGCTTTAAAAAGCCTCCTTAATTTATAAATCATATTAGGAGAAAAGATTACAGGGCTAATTTTAAGCCAATATAATGATTTCCTCCCCACTTATTGGTAAATCTGTAGCCATAATCTAAGAATAATTTCTGATTACCATTACCTTTTTTAGCCATAGGAATAGCGACTGTAACACCAGCAGAAGGACCTGTATAAAAAGTAGCACTCGTTTCAGAATTCCACATTCCTTGTTCTATCAAATAGCCTGCTCTAACCATAAAGATCTGTCCTAAACCATATTCAATACCTAAAGAAAATTGGTCGTGAGAATATGAATTAGCAATAAAAGAACCTGCTAAAGTCAAGCGATGTTTTGCGTCTGCACGACTCAATCCTTCTACTTTAAGTTCTTTTCGTGTCATAGAAGCATATTCTTTGCCAAAAAATAGAAAATCGTAAGAAATACCTAAAGCAATTAAAGCGGGCATTTCACAATCTGCTGAGCGTTGTTCGAGAGATATTTCATGATCAGCACCGGTAGCAATTGCTCTTATTGCAAGTCCGTCTCCTCTATAATGCATTGGTAAACCAATATTTTTCAAAGTAACTCCAATCTTGAAATTCTCGTATGGACCCGATAAATATTGAATACCTACATCAAAAGCAAATCCGGTTGCACTCATGTTCCCACAAGATTCATTAATAATTTTTCCAGTAACACCACCATGAATGTAGCGGTTGAATGATTTGGCATAATGTACTCCAATATAAAGGAGATTAGGTGAAAAAGTACCCAGATTTCCTTCAGGTTGATCAACAGCAGTGATATCAATTTTACCAAAATTCATCAAAAACATTGAAAGTCCTAAAACACCGTAATCTTTTACATCACCCGTTTTTTTATCTTTTTTATTAAGTTTGATCGTAATGGCAGCCGCATTAACACCTATACCGGTACGTGAACCAGCCATATATTGGGTACGAGTAAAAGCCACTTCTAAACGATTTACAAATGAGATACCTGCCACGTTAGAATAGATAGATTCTAATCCACGTATTTCTGCAATTCCAGCAGTACCCCAGCCTGCCGAACGAGCCCAAGGATCAATTAATAATTCTTGTGCTCCAGCTTGACCTGAACGGTCTCTGTTTCCGGCAAATAGTTGTGTAGATAAAGGTAATAACATTACCATTATCACTAAAATGATTGCTTTATATTTATTATTCATAGTCATAATATTAAAAGTTGATAAAACAGTTTGATTAAAATGCATTTAAATCTACAGGACGCATAGCACAGAAGAACTTAAGTGTACGTTCACCTACAACTTTTTTAGCATCGTGTGGATCGCGTACTTTTACATAGATCAAATACATACCACCGGCAATCGGAATTCCGGCATCATTCTTTAAATCCCATGTTTGATAGGTAATACCGTGAGTATCTTTACTAAACTTCTTAACCAAAATACCATTAACTGTATAAATTGAGATGTCACAATTATCAGGTAAATTGACGATTTTTACATAATTCTCCAAGGTAGTGGTTTCATAAGTAGAAAAAGCATAGTATGGGTTAGGGACCACATTAATTTCGTCTAAAACAGATTGAACTAAATAATTTGCATTAGTAACAGGAGCTAAATTCTTTGTTGAAAATTCATACATTGGAAAACCACCATTTTGAAGGGTTTCATTTTGTGGTGCATCGTTAGGATTTTGGTACCATCTTGAATTATAACGTAGATATGGTCTTGAAACTCTTAATTTAATAGTAGCGTCATTATCTAACCAAGCATCTTCACGTCTATCTAATGACATAGGAATTGAAGTCCACATTACATTATTGAAAAGTTGCATCTTTTGTTTTCTATTTTTAACATCGGTAATAGGTTTACCTACAAAAGTGTTAAATTTTGAAATCAACCATCTTCCATTATCATAAGGACCACATTCAAAATAGGGTAGATGTTTTGAATTATCCAGAACATCAGGGATAAAATCACCATAATCTGCAGCTTGAGATGGATATTTTACACCATTAGCATCAAAGTTTCTTTCATATAAGAACATCGAAAGTTTTGCAGAGGCAAAATAAGGAGCAGAACATGTATTTCCACTACTACCACAGACATATACAAAATGTCTTCCTCCCCATTCCGGTTTAGACGCTTTAATTCTTGAGCCGTCATTTAAATAGAACCAATTGTTACGATTATTATACAGACCGCTTGAAACATAATTATTATAAACTTCATCAGAAACAACAAGATCTTCTGTAGTTCCATCAGGACGCATAGTAGTAATTTTTCCGTAAGTATTGGTTGGATTAAATAACATATCATTACCATGATTCAACACATCAGATGAATTTTCAGCGAACATAATATTTAATCTTTCACCTGTTTCAATGTTAATAGCATAACCCGGGAACCAACCCATACCATAAGCACTGATAAAGTTAGGATCATCTTCATTCGTACTGGGTTGATCTGATGAAGAAGTATTACCATTTTTATCTACTGATTTATGTTTTCTCGGTTCATGAGCTAAGGCACCTCCTTCAGACAGAGAAGCATCATCACATGCTTCTAATACTACGCAACGAGTCCATTTGCTCTTATCGTTAGTCATAATGATATCTACCGAATAGAGATTGGTAAGTGTAGAACTGTAAGCCGGATGTGAAGCTGCTGCATTCATAATTTTAAAGTCGAAATAAGAAGGGGTAGGAGCAGCACTATTGTCCATCACCGTATAGTTCGTATCCGGAGTAACATAGCACGCTTTAGGTCCACACCAATAAGGAGAAGAAAGTACATAAGGAGCCCAAGTACCGTCAATCACTTTTTCAAATTGTTGTTGAGGATCTTTAAAACCGCGGTATTCGTCTGCTGAAGTTTCTCCGGGTCTTGTATAACTGATGTATTCAAAGCAATCCTCCGTTCTCCATTTTCCATAAGTATTATAGACAAGATTTTCGCCGATGCCGTGCCACAATCCTGCATTATTGGTACCTGATCTAATCCAATTTCCGGGAGAATCTGAATCATTATCAATAACACCACCCAACCAAGGTTTATCTGGATTGGCATAAGTTTTGGAACTTCCCAACATCAGAGGTGATCCATATTTAAACAAATTTACCCAAGTGTAACCTCTAAAAGCAGGAGGACAGAAATTCTCAGCATATTTTCTTGCCTCATTATCTGAAATTTCAAAGACCTTATCGTATAAAGCAATAGAAATTCCTAATTCCAAAAGAAGTTGTTCATTTTCTATTGCAATAGAACTTGAGGAGGTTAATTTACCATCACTATTAAACCCTAAAGCTTTCAGAGCTACCGGATCAAGATCGTGGTCTTTAATTTCTAATTCCCAATATGAAGTATCAGTAACATCTTTATTTCCAGCATCTTTAATTTTAATAAAATAGTCATACGGTTGAACTTTTATAGGGTCGATAACTTTAACAGCTAAAGGACCTGCATTTTTTTTGTATTTCAATACTTGAACACTATTTTCTTTTAAAATTTGTTCACGAGATTCGTCAGTTAAATCAAGATAGAAACCGCCATTACCTTGACCTTCAATTCTTGAAATTTCAGGTTGATCTCCATAAGCAGATTGAAGATCTATGATGCCATTTTGTGGCATTGGTTTATGTGGAATACCGACATAACTTCTAACATTTTTTCTACCTGCAAGGAAAGGAGTTTGTTGTCCTTTCAAACCTGAACCGTCTTGATCAAGTGAAAATGGAAAATATTCATTATAAGCATAAGCCAAAACCATATAATAATAATTTTTATGGTTTACTAAAGTTTTATTTGCTGTAGCAAAGGCGTCTTCTTTAATAGAAAGTGAATGGAATAATCCGTTATTAGCACCATCAACCATTTCGGTAGCTACTACGGTTTGTATTTTTTCTGAATAAATCCAGTTTACTAATCGTCCGATAGGTTGTCCGTTAGCTTTAAAGTTCTTTAAATCGCATTGAGCAATCAAACGAGCTTTATTTAAGTCATTTAAGTCCGTAACACTCACATTTTTATCTTTTAATTGATAAATCATATATCCTTCAAAGCGATAGTATCTATCTAAAGTGGTTGTATCCCCGGTAAAATGTTCAGGAATTGAAGTTGAAATTTCGGCATAATCTTCGTATGGGTTATTACCCGATCCACTATTGACCATCAAAAGAATTAGTTCGTTTTCGAGTTCAACAAAAGTAACATCAGGTGCGTCTGGTCCGTCCAGAATTTTAAAACAATTTTCAAAAAGTGTTTGACATTTATCATCTGCGACTTTCAATAATTCTACTGAAGCATAAGGACCACCTGAAGAGGCTCTTGCCCATGGAATACCAACAGTAATGTAGTTAACAGCACCGGCTTCCAAGGTAAAAGGACCGGCTGACTGCATAAAACGTCTGTCTTCTGGAGGATTTTGCATATTTTCCTCTGTCCAACCACCATTACCATATTGAGACAATACAGGATCTATACCATTAGTACCCCAATTACAAGGGTCTGTAGTACCAGGGAACATAAAATCACATTCAGGACCATTAGCATGATTCGTACCAAAACTTGGATGCCCATTTCCACCATAATGCATTCTCGTACCATCTTTCCAAAAGCCTCTTAACAAGAGATAGTACTCTTCAGATGATTCGGGGTCGCCAGTAGGAGTAGATGCATTGTTATGGTAAACAAATCTACGCATTCCAAATCGTTCATTATCTACGATTCCATCTCCAAAATTGACTCCATTGATAGCTAATCTATCATTTTGGTCTGCATATTGAGGAGTATTTAAAAATCTTGAACAATACATATCTCCTAAAAGCAAAGCAGAATCTAAATAAAATTTAGGGTTATCTCTTCCGTCGGGATCAATATAGGGACCTTGAAAGAAATCTACACCTACAGCAGGTGGTTGTATTCCATAAGCCCAAAGTTGTCCTGTACCATCTGTTTCAGTACCATTATAACAGAACCCCAAACCTCTTGCTACATCACATCCTACATAGTCGTCTCTTGCATAACCCAAGTCAGGGTCAACCCATTGAGAAAAGAAAGTTTGAAGTAATCTAAAAGAAGAACGGTTAATAATTTCGTATGAATAAAAGGTCATATTATTTAACTCGTCATTAGTAGCAAAACAAAATGCTTGACCTCTAAATTCCAATCCAATTTGTTTTCCTCCAGATTCGGTATGTTGATTACCCATGTCGTTAAAAATCCAATAGAGTGTTTGGTCCCCTTTAAGAACGTGGTCAGAATAGATCATCCCCATAACTCCTTGTGGATCTTCTGGTGGTTTAGGCAATAATCCTGCAGCAGCTCTTTGAATATTGTCAGGTGTCCAAGGACACAACGCATTAGTAAGATCATAATAAGGATAATCCCCTTTTCTCCAATCATAAATACCGTCCCCATCTACATCCTTAAAAGGAGCAAGATAGGCAGATTGACCGTTTGGAGTAGCAATTGGCGAACCGGGGTTCCAGTCACCGGGAAGATCAAAATAAGGGTGAGCAGGCCATTCCTGAATTACTCTTGGTACCTGATATCCCTCGTAAGGACCAACACCATCATGTTCCGACCAATAAATAAAATCTTCTACATCTACACGATGAATTTTATAATGTTTATCCCATTTTAAACATTCTGATTTAGGAATTGAAGCATCAGTTTTAGACAGAGGACCTGTCCAATAGTCTTCTCCGAGTTGGTTAAAACGGACAGCAGCTAATTTAAGCTGACCACTAATATCACGTCCTCCAATCCAGAGAGACGCTGAGAACATAGGTGTTTTACCAGAACCTTTTGGCACTTCATATTCAGCAATTTCTTTACTCCACATTTTTCCGTTAGTTTGAATATAAGCACGTACATTATTCAGGTCTAATTCATTTGAATTAGATGACGCCAAACATTGAGCTTCAGCTTTAGGCACATAATGTGAAGGTGCGCCTTTAAACTTTTCAGCTTTTAGCGTAGTAATGGAAACCACGCACAATGCAGCTAAAATTAAATTTTGGATTGTATTTTTCATATTAATATTGATTTTTAATTAAGTTAATTATTACGTTAGAAACCAAACTGAATGCCTAAACTTACAGTTGCAGGTCTTCCAAAATTAAGTGGATTATTAACCATCATTTGGTAATAATTTCTGAAAGCAGCAACATCGGTTTGGTTTTGGATTTCTTGTTGATATTGAGCAGCAGATAGGTATCCATCATCATCAGGATTCCCGGTAAAATCATAAACTGAAAGAATATTTTTTATGTTAAAAATATTTTGAATATCAAGATACAATATCATGTATGTATCTCTACCACTGTTAGAAATTTCGTTTCCTTCTTTATCTTTTTTATTTTTGGTTTTAAAAGTAAAGGTTTTGTCTAATCTAAGGTCGCATTGGAAAGTCCAAGGTCTATGAGAACCATTAAAAGAACCTGATACTCTACGAGTACCGCTCGCTAAATAAGCAGAGAAAGGGGTAGAAGACCTGGTATAAGGCATACCTGATCCTGCAGAGAACAGAATATTAATACCCACATTTTCCAACCATTTAATCTCTTTCTTTTTTCCATCTTTGGTTGCTTTTGAGGTTGTAGGACCTGAGTAAGCAGCTCCACCGTCGAAACGATAATCAAAAGTAGCACTGATACGATGTCTTTGGTCATGAGATAGATTTACTAAGGTCCTTAAGTTAGGTTGTCCTGACGCAACAATTTCTTTTTGTGAGCTGGCATCCGAACCGGTACCTTTTGCAAACTGTATGGTATAACTTGCGCGTAAGGAAATATTTTTAAATTTAGTAAGGTTATAACTAAAAGAGAAACCTTGAATTGTACCGAAGTCAATATTAGCATAAGAATAGTAAGTACTTGGATAAGCACCTGAATAACGATACACTTGTACTTCGTCTTTAATTTCAGAATAATAAGCAGTAATATTAACAGCCGATCTTTCACCAACTCTTTGTGAGAAACCGATTTCATATTCAACACTTCTTTGTGGTTTTAGACCCGGATTTGAAAGTACATTATTTGAATTAGATCCTAACTTTTCTACGAATAGATACTCTACAGGACTAATTCTCAAATCAGTAGCACGTCTGGTAATGATGTTATAGTGAGCGGTAAAGTGAGATTGGTCAGAAACAGGAAAAGAGAATGATAAACGAGGTTGCCATGTCCATTGAGGTATAAAATCCTCAAAAGCATCAGCACTTACTTTTGTAATTGCACCTGCTACAGGAGCTGTTTTTAACAGAGGACCACCGGTAGTTCTAAGCACTGTTACAGGGTCAACAATTTCCTGACCATTAGCATTATACCATTGCATTCCATTTCTATAGGCAATAATATTTGAAGATTCAAAATTTGAGCCTTGAATGCCATAATCCATATCACGTTGATTAATATAAACATACCACTCATCATATTGATTTCCGGTCAGACCACTAAAATCAGCAAAATCTTTACCATCTTTAATAAGTTGAGCTTTAAGTTCTTTAACTTTATACGCATCTCTCAATATGAATGGGTCTTTTAGTGATTGTTGGTTGGCATCAAATCTATCAACACGAAGACCTATATTAAACATCAAATTTTGAATAGAAAATTTATCTTGAATATACATAGACATATAGATAGGTTCGTAGGCACCTAATTCATAAGTATTACGTCCATTCTGATCTACTCCTTCGAAAAACTTCGTGATATCAGTTTTTCCTCTAATTTTTTTACCGGTATAATCATACCCGTATAGGGACAACATTTGAGAAGCACCCGCACTTGTTCCTAAGAGTAATTCTTCGGGAGAAAACAGACCTAAATTAAATTCAGTAGGATCATAGTTATCAATATCCAGCCATTGACCATCGTAACCATAAGGATCTAAACCTTTTGCAATACGCATATTTCTATCAAAAACTGATTGAGAGTTTTCATTAATAAATTGATTAAAATCTAAAGTATCATTTCTTACAATTGGATTTGCTTCATCTAACTGTGTCATGTGTCGGTTCTGAAGATTTCTCATTAATTGCCACAATGGAACGGCATTAATAGAGAAGTTTCGGGTCGTTCTTTTTTCAAAATTAAATCCTAATTTTATTTCGTGATCGGCTAAGTTAAGAGAAAGACTTGCTTTGGCTTCGATAGATTGTTGTTGTTGTTTTTGGTAGGTAACTCCATCATAATCAATTGTACCCGGAACTGAATATAAAGAATAGATATCTCTGGATAATTGGTCTCCATTTAAAAGAGCGCCGTAGGTACGATAGGCTTCAGAATTATATCTTAAACCATTGTACATAAACACATCTTCCGGAGAAAAACCATTAATAAAATTGGTGGTATAATTGGTAAGCAAAGGGTTAGCTGTTCCAGGAGTAAAAGTCATAACAGAATCATAAACTGTTCTAAATACATTGTACCCATAATAAACGGCTATTGGATTATCTAAGGAATCTCTTACGATATATTCATCAACACGTTCGTACATTTTTCTTTTTTCAGTTTTGAATTTACCAATATAGCCATAATTGAAGAAATTATCTTTATGATTAGCATCTTCTCTTGTATAGTTATAAACAGAATAACCCACTCCTATGTCGTACATTAAGTTTTTGAAAATATCATTAGATCCGTCACTTGTATAGACTCTATGATTAATTCTTGCATTTAAACGAAGTGTATTATTGGTTTCATTGCCATGATTAGCAGAATTTAATAGAGAATTATAAGTTGTCCATCTTTTACTTTTAGAAAATTCGTATGTACCACCGACTGTCAACTTTAGCTTTCCATCTTTTGTAGGGAGAAAATCCAATTTAGCTTGTACTAAATAATTCCAATCGGCAGCATTTTTTCTCACGCGAGTTTTAACAAAATCATCTGCAGTAAGGTATTCTGCTGCAAACCTATGAACATCAGGAGCATTAGGGTCAGGATAGCGGAGTGGAGTTTCGGAGATGCGTTTTAATGCATCATCTTTTACCACCCAAGAGCCACCATGCAAAGGTCTTGGTTCTTGGTCATAGCCAACTTCCGCAGCAATCATAAAGCCAATACGTGCAGGGTCATTTGCATTTTTACCTTTAAGAATCGGACCGGTAAGAAAGGCAGAAGCTAAGAAATTATTATAACCTTCCAACGAACCTCTCAACTCGAAAGAGCCATTAAATTTTTCAGCGACACCTCTTGTGTTAATAACCATAAAGCTGGTACCATCACCAAATTCGGCAGGGATACCACCTTGAATCATTTCAGCTTCACCTACAGTTGCCATTGGAACATTGGAACCTCCGATAACCGTAACACCGTCGATAATTGTTTTTTGACCGTCGCTACGTTTTCCACGTACACTTTTAATAGTACCATCTTGTGAAGAGATACCTTCCATATTTGCCAATGCACCTGAGATACTGCGTCCCGACGTTTTTCGAAGGTCATCTCCGCTGATACGCACCGAAGACTGAGTCTTTCCTTGTTCAAAAACCGGTGGCTCCCAAACAATGACAAGCGGATCTAATCCATTTGCGCAATTAATATCGATATCAATACGAGAAACATCTCCTGATTTTATCGACACTTTTTCTTTAGTAATGGTGTTTCCACAAATGAAAGGAGGACCATCAACTTGGATGTCATAAGTACCTGGAGAGACACCAAACAATTGGTACTCGCCTTTGTCATCGGTATAAGCCATATTGACAACTTTCCCTTCTTGTTTAAGGAATACAGTGGCATGCTCTACCTTATCGCCACTTAACACATTCCTAACAGTGCCTTTAAAAGTAGCTTGTTGTGCCATGGAAACACTGATTCCTATCAATATCACCAAAAGTGATAAGAGTAATTTTTTAATCATAGCTATTGAATTATATTAAACATTTTTTTTAACATATTAAAACCCCCTTTTTGGGGCGGTAAATTTATAAAAAAATAGTGCACTTTCCACTTTAAAATGAAAAAAAACTATCAACAATTTATATTTTATTCAAAATAAGGACGTTTGATGATTTCTGAGAATATGATTCCTTTTCTAATCTCTTCAGAGGAAAAATCAAATAAATCATTCTTAACTTCTTCTATATCATTATTTTGGATTATTTTCGTTTCTTTTTTGGGCTTCTTAATTTCAACATTTAGTATAT
>JAITTF010000285.1 GCA_031287215.1 Bacteroidales bacterium | reverse complement strand
TTTTGTACGCAGACCGATGCGGCCATCCGTAATTTTATTTACGGCTTTTACTATTCCAATTGTTAAGCCAGTCTTTTCCATATTTTTCCTCCACTTCCGCCATATTCCAACCGCAGGTTTGAAGGAAATCCTTCCCCCAATCAACTTTCTCCATGAGAATTCTTGCCATATAAGCCGGCATTGGTCTTGTTTTTTCTAATTCATTAGCTTCCTCCTCTTTCCCTTCACGCTCCAAGCGTGCACATTCTGCTCCGATTGCGAGCTTTTCATGCAATGTCATTAGACGGTTCTCTACCATAATTTGCCTCCTGTTTGTATTTTAATAGACTAAACGCCTCATTATCTATCATCGTTCCCTCCACCTTACTTTCATCTTTATTAAAATTATACAACTGATATACCGCCTCGTCAATCCAGGAAGTGATGACAGTCACCTTTGGGATACCTTATTTTTACTCCCCTCCTTCAAATGTTTAATTGTTAATTCCATCGTAGTTATAAGCTCGTGAAATCTTTGTTTACGCATATTATTAGAGATATTCGTTAGATTTGATTTTATATAATTAACTATTATCTGTAATTCTTTAGTTTGCGTGTTATCAGATGGGCCAACACTAAATTTTAGTACATTGTCCTGTAAATATGATTCAAAATAATGTATGCCTTTATTATTTAAACTAATAAATTTTTCCTTATTGCCCGTGTTTATAATATCTTGAAACAACTCTGAATATTTATAATTACGCAAACAAGTAATACAGTCATCATTGCCTTCCTCGGCCAATTTAAAAATCTTAATAATGGTTTCCGTTATTGTTTTATTTTGTGTGCAAGTCAAAATTTTGCCAGTTAATTCTTTATAGTATTCTGATTTAGTGTATTTCTCATCAGATATCTCATATCCACATATTGGTACATTATCGGGCACCAAACTACTGATTTTAGACAAGTAATCAAATGCACTATTTATAATCTTTTCTACATCGTAATTCCAATCTGATAGATACTTATGTTCTTCATAAAATTTCAACAAGGTAGAGATATCTGGTAACATTGTAATGCTGTATTTGCCTTCCGCTAGATATTTAATAACCTTATTAACGCAATCAGATAATTCATTTTCTTCAATCGCATAACATTGCTCCATGGTCCTTAATGTTCGTATTTGTTCTGGGAGGTCATAAATAGAAAATATTTCTTCACGTAATTTATCAATTTCAATGTTTCCAGTTATAATATAAATAAATATTTCATTAATAAATCTAAATTCAAGCTTATATTTATCATTATATGTTTTATAAAATTTTTCCGAATATGTTTCCTCTCTTACTTCATCAGTATTAGATCCCCACCCACTAAATGATATTGTTCTATGTTTTAACCCTTTTTTATCTTCTAGATCATCATAAGTAATTTCGCCTTTTTTAAATTCATTTGTTAATACTACTATATTTCTAAATATAATTCTCCCATATTTCTCTAAGAAAGGACCATCTAGTCTATTTATTATTGAGAGAAAGTTGTCCATGATAAATGAAATTGTTCTAAGGTTCCTAATATTTGCTTTATCGAATGTGTCAATAATATATTCTTTGTTGTCATTAATGTATTTATGATTTTCTAAGTATTTTTCTAAAAATATATTTAATTGAATATTTATATCAGGGTTATATAATACTGTTCTTCGTACAATCTTTTCTTTAATTTTTTTATATTCTTCCTTTTTTATATTTGATTCATCACTTACAAATAATGTTTTAGTTCCATTCTTTATATAATTTTCATAAATCTTTCCTAAAACATCCTCGGGATATATTTTTGTTGATATACGTTCTAGATCATCAAGAATTAATACTATATTTTTATAATCAATATTTTCTAGTTTTTTTATTTCAATAATATTTTTAATTTTCTTACCTACATTGATAAATCCGCCTATTTTAGGTAACTCGGCGGTAATTTCAATGAATTTTTCAACAATATCTTCATCAATTTTTGATTCGTTTTTTAAATCATAAAGCAATCGAAATGTAATTTTTTTTATCAACTTATTTATGTCTTCAGAGCCATTTAATGAAATATAAATAACCTTCAATCCCTGTTTTCTTATTTCACATTCTAGTTCATTTTTTATATAAAATGTTTTCCCAGAACCCCATACCCCATTTAGTAGTAATGCGTAATCAGTATTTTTAGCTTGTAGATATTCAATTATTACTGAATTAATTTTCTTATTCATTTCATCTCTGCACATATTTCCCCCTCAACCACCTTAATCTCCTCACCCGTCAACCCATACAACCGATACACCGCCTCGTCAATCTGCCTATCCACCGCCGCAATCTGCCGCCCAATCATAGTCTTGGTCTGCGGCACAGTTTCGGCTTGTTCCCGCTTTTTCAGGGCCAGCATTTGCTCCACAAGGGAAACGAGGTTGTCGTAGGCGGCTTTACCGTACCTTTCATGCTGTATTATCATGGTATTCCCATCATGTCAAAAAATACTATTAAGAAGTGGATCGCTTATAATATGCCAGTACCAAAAAACAGAAAAAGGATACGATGCTTCCATCATATTTTTCAAATGCTCTTTGGCATTGTCTTTTTCAGCGGCTAATGAATCTTTATTTTTCATTGTTCGCCGATAGTTTATAAAAACACAATATTTATCAAATAGTTTGTCGTGCAATTCTTCTCGTGAAATCTCACGTATCCCCGTATTATTTTCGTTATAGCATTTATCTAAAAGACATGCGGTGTTTTTAGTTTTTGCAGAATCATCTTGCGGTTCAACGATGATATTATTATTCGATACGCTTGGGCACAAACATTTTATAGCGTGAAGAACATCAATTGATGGATCACAGCAATCAAGAAGTTCTTTTGTTGTTCCTTTTATACTGTTGCAACGATGGCATGAATAATATAAGTTGTTCCAGTCATACTCCTTTGTAACATCGCCTTCATGCGGAATGAAATGTTCAACTACAGGGTCTGAAACATCATTTTCACACAAATAGCATTTTCCGTAAAACATTGATTTGAGCGCGGTGATAACTTCTTTTGATCGACAGTCTTTTGAACAATCGGGGCCCGGATCTGGACGTGTTACATTAAACATCTCCTGTGTGCTCCTCTAATGCCTCCAATCCCAATAAGAAAAATGCTTTAGACTCATTGTCTAATGTGCCTTCACGCCCATCAATCTTTTTTACCAATTCAGCCAGACGTGTATAATCTTTCGTTTCTGAATTGACAATTGTTGCAATTTCCAAAATAGTGTTTTCTATGCGTACCGGAATTGGTTTTATATTCCATAATCCTTTCATCACTGCCGAATAGGTGAAGTAAGATAAATCTTCGGTAATAGGCTCGTTTTTTGCTAAATCAAAAACAACTGTGCCCGGTGCGGACATAAGCACAAACGGCGAGTGAGTTGTTACGATAAATTGAATATTGGGAAATGAGTCGATAAAAAAAGGCAATATTAAGCGTTGGAGCGAATCATGAAGGTGAGAATCAATTTCATCAATGAATACCACACCGCTTAAATCCTTTGGCAAAATCTTAAAATATTCTGTGCGCATAATGAGTTCGGCATAAATATCAAATATTGCCCGATACCCTGCGGAGAGCGTTTGAAAAGTATATGGCGGCTTACTTTCTTGACGAATAGTAAACTTTAGACTATCGGAATCAAAATCCAAAGTAACGGTCGGATCCTCAAAGAGTTTTTCAAGATTTTTTTCAAAATTAACAAACCATTCTGCAATATTATCTGCCAAAATCTGATTTTTATCGAGTGTTATGGCAAGCGCCTGTCTATTTTTTAGATTTACCAGATGCTGCTCAAGATTGTTGCCAAAATTCTTTTTTGGGTCTTGTTCTTTAGCATCGCCTTCTTCAGTGGATAATCCTTTTGCGGTACTTGCGGGTTTTATTTCCGCAAGTCGCTTTTCTTCAAAAAGACGTATTATTGCTTTTCGTTCATCATAAAGCGCAGAAAAATTCATATCATCAGGGATATCAACATACAAACTTTTACCGTCTTTGCTTAATATACTATTTTTTACTCGCTTTATCTCCTCATCAAATTCTATCGTCCCTTCACGCATGTTGCTATTTAACAATTTTTCCTTAATTGTCGCTGAAACAGAAGCTCCAAATTTCATTGCAATAAGCAAATCAGTATTTTCATACATCGCTTTTAAGAACGATGTTTTGCCTGAACCATTTGCGCCAGTGATAATAAGATTTTTGCCATCCAATGCAATATTAACATTTTTGTTTGTATGCGGTATGGTGCCGGATATGCTTTTTATCCATTTTTCCATATGTCTGCTCCTTCAATTACTGCCATTTCGCTTTCTGTTAAATTATACAACTCATAGACACATTTGTCAATCTGCCCATCCACTGCCGCAATTTGCCGCCCAATCATAGTATTGGTCTGCGGATTCGGCTCAACGTGTTCCCTGCGCTTTAATTCAAGCATTTTGTCCTCGGCTCGTATGTGTCGCTGCCTTTGCATTTTTTTTGCTTTCAGCTATTTCCAATATTTTCTGTTGTCGTTCCTCTCTATCATGTCTGGCAATATACCAATCGGCAAAAAGGTCTTCAAGTAGTTTTATCAAAATGGCCGCCTCATCTTCGTCTATATCGACAATCAAACTGACATCCTTTTCCATGTGTGCACCGATATTACCAAGTTGTCTTATTGCGTCAATCGCATTCCATATTGAGGGATCGACTTTACTTTCCAGTTCCTTTATTGCATTAGCGAGGTTGTCTTTTGATATTCCCCAAAAATCACGTATCCTCCCTTGTAAACAACGTCTCGCTAATGTTGCAGATGCCTTCGGTGATAGCGATAAAATGGCACACGCTTCCTCATAATCCTCACGAATTTGTTGTGGAATATAATTAGGTAAAAGCATTGCATGAGATTGTGGTTTCAATTTCCAATAAAACAGTGGATCGCCTATAACAGTATTACCTTCCCCGAATGTCCTTTGTGCATGGAAAAGTTTTGCTTCAACCGTATACTCTTTACATTTTGGATTAGGACATACAACAACTCTTGTTGCTAATCCAATAAAACCATCTTTTGATAATGAATCATAATAATGACAGTCTTCACTAGAATTTGTCTGCGAAACAATTGTAGTTTGTGTATTGCAATATGGACATTTCCAACTAAAAGTATCTGCCATTTTCATCCTTCCCCCTCCACCACCTTAATCTCCTCCTCCGTCAGCCCATACAGCCGATACACCGCCTCGTCAAACTATACATCCATTGTCCGATATTATATAGCCCCCTTGGGGTAGAGACTACAAATACATTGGCTCACCATGAAACCCCCATAATGAACCTGTTCCTTTATTATATTTTGCCATTGTGTTTTCAACAGATTTTAGACTATTTGCGTCTAATTCATTTTTATAGACATTCCAATCAACAGTTTTATATATTTCATTTATGATTTCAAACAATTCTTTAAATAAGTACTCCAGTAGTATTTTTGGAGCAACAGAGTATTCAGTGCTTTGTTCATCAGTTTGTTTTTGAGATTTAATTTTGATTTTATCAAATAACTTTTTGTAAGCTTCCTCATCTAAAATTATATAGTGTGATGTTTCCCCTAATCCATGCAATGTTCCACTAGCTAGAAAGTTTCTGTGCTGTAAAACGTCCCTAATAGGATAATATTGTGAAATTTTGTTGTAAAACGGTGCATTTTCCATTATCAAATTAAATAACTGTTTATTATGTTGTTCAAGTTTTTTTCTAAACTCTTTACCTTTCAATGAGATATTTTTTCTGTGTAATTGTAATTTATATAAATTGTTTAACATCCATGCAATATCATCAAAAGCACCTGTACAGAGCATTATAAAATAACCCAAGTAATACAGAAGATTAGCGGAAGTATCATTGTTTATTTCACCAAGACAAAGATACATTGCTTTTTCATAAGACATACATATATACATTAGCCGTGTGTATAAGCTAGACATATTACGCTGAACATCCGCATGTGTTTTACCTGAAAAAACAATGATAGAAAATGGCTCTTGAAAGTGACTAAACAATTTTCTAATTTTGATTGAATAATAAATGTGTCGCCCCATTATATGTCGGGGATGATATAAATA
>JAITTF010000254.1 GCA_031287215.1 Bacteroidales bacterium | reverse complement strand
TTTACTAATGCAAATAAGGTATGGTCTTTTCCCATTCCTACATTATCTCCCGGATTATGAACTGTACCTCTTTGACGTACAATAATATTACCTGATTTAGCAATTTGTCCACCAAATATCTTAACGCCTAAACGTTTACTTTCGGATTCACGACCGTTTTGCGAACTACCGACACCTTTTTTGTGAGCCATAATGATAAATATTTATAATGTTAATAATTAGTTGATTAAAATTTAATGTCTTGAATATGAATAGAGGTCATATATTGACGGTGTCCATTCATTTTTTGATATCCTTTTCTCTTTTTCTTTTTGAAGACGAGAACTTTATCTCCTTTTAAGTGGTTCAGAACGGTAGCAGATACTTCAGCACCATCAATGGTGGGCACACCTACATTTATTTTACCATCATTGTCAACCAACATAACGCGGTCGAACGTAACCGTTGACCCTTCTTCAGCTTTTAGGCGATGAACATAGACTTTTTGGTCTTTTTCAATCTTAAATTGTTGCCCTGCTATTTCTACAATTGCGTACATTTTTTATTGATTTTAAATTAGTTATTTTTTGGGTTGCAAAAGTACAAAAAAAAAATGATTTTTTTACATTTTGAAAAAATATTTTCTTTTACGACCATAATTTACTGATATTAAATAGTATAAATATTTTTTTATGAAATTTTCTGTTTTTCAATGCTCTTTTTTTGTGAGAAAATATAATGAATAAGAGTAAAAAAATACATATTGACATAATTTTCTGTAAACTTTTGCGTTATAATGCTGTTATAAATAGTAACAAAACTCAAAAAAAGAAAAAAATGAAATCGGAAAAAAAATGTAGTTTAGTGTCATTCAGCATTTTGATCCTAATGTCGTTAGTTTCATGTGCTCAGCCTTTAGCTTACCAAAACAATGAACAACCTGTTGTGATTCAATCCAATTATGTGGATCTAACCCAAGCAGCAGAAAATTCTGTTAATGCAGTGGTCTATATTCAAAGTGAATTTTCGAGAAAAAATTCATTCTGGGATGACTTTTTTGGAGACAGTTTCTTTGACGATTTTTTTGGCAGACGTTCTTCTCGCTATCCTGTTTTAGCTGCCGGTTCAGGGGTCATCGTTCGCTCCAACGGTTACATTGTTACCAATAATCATGTGGTTCAGGATGCCAATAGAATAACTGTTACCTTAAATGACAAACGAGAATATGAGGCTACTTTAGTAGGGATTGACCCAAATTCCGATTTAGCAGTCCTCAAAATTGATGAAACGCGCTTACCATTCCTGCCTTTTGGCGATTCTGACGATTTAAAATTGGGTGAATGGGTGCTTGCAGTAGGGAATCCCTTTAATTTGACCTCTACAGTTACTGCCGGCATTGTAAGTGCTAAAGCAAGAAATTTGAAACTGTTGGGGGAACATACTTCTGTTGAGTCTTTTATTCAAACAGATGCAGCTGTTAATCAGGGAAATAGTGGTGGTGCCTTAGTCAACACCAAAGGTGAATTGATCGGCATTAATACCGCTATTGCTTCCGGAAATGGATATTTTACAGGATACTCTTTTGCAATACCTTCTAATATAGTAAAGAAGAGAGTGGACTATTTTATAGACGATAAAAAATAACAAACTCAATAAAAGAGGTTTACTCCGTAAATCAATGTAGTAGTAAATAAATAAAGATGATATAATTATACCAAATGAGACAACTAAAAATTTCAAAATCAATCACGAACCGTGATACAGCTTCGTTGGACCGTTATTTGGCAGATATAGGCAGAGAGCCTATGATATCGGCAGAAGAAGAGGTAGAATTGGCAAGAAAAATTAAAGAAGGAGATATGGAAGCTCTTGAAAAATTGACTATTACCAATTTACGTTTTGTGGTATCTGTTGCCAAACAGTATCAAAATCAGGGTATTTCTTTACAAGACCTTATCAATGAGGGCAATGTAGGACTTATCAAAGCTGCTAAGAGGTTTGATGAAACCCGTGGCTTCAAATTTATCTCTTATGCCGTCTGGTGGATTCGTCAAGCTATTTTACAAGCTATCGCCGACCAATCACGTATCGTGAGATTACCTCTTAATCAAGTAGGTACCATCAACAAACTCAAAAAAGAAATTTCAAAATTAGAACAGACTTTACAGAGGATTCCTACCATAGATGAAATCGCAGAGGCAGTGGATTTACCTTCATACAAAGTAACGGAAATTCTGAAGATGAACCATCACCCTCAATCTATTGACTCTCCCATCTCGCCAGACGAAGAAACCAAATTCATTGACACTTTTGTTTATGAAAATGAAGAAGATACGGATACCTTTTTAATGAAGGAATCACTCTCTTCCGAAATCAGAGAAGTCCTCTCAGTGTTATCAGAAAAAGAAAGGAGTATCATAGAAAAATTCTATGGGATAGGTAATACACACGAATATACTTTAGATGAGATTGCAGATGAGGAAGATATATCACGCGAAAGAGTGAGACAAATCAAGGAAAGAGCACTCAAAAGGTTAAGACAAGAATCTAAAAACAAAAAATTAAAGATGTATTTGTAAGCGTATCAAAATTTTTAGTATTTTTGTACACTAATTTTATTATAAACCAAAAATTAAAAAAAAATGAAAAAATTATGGATGGTAGCAGTTGTATGTGCATTTGTTTTTGCATCATGCGGCAATAAAGCTCCAAAAACAGAAGAAAATCAGACTTGTGATCAAACAGAACAAAAATGTTGTAAAGAGATGACCGAAGAGCAGAAAGCTGATTGCGCTGCTTGGAAAGATTGGGACAACCAAACCGATGAAGCTAAAGCTCAATTGGTAGAAAAGTTCAAAACTTGTATTGATACAAAAATGGCTGAAGCAAAAAAATGTTGCGAAGCTAAAAAAGATGGTGCAGACAAAAAAGAGTGCACGGAAAAGAAAGAATGTCCTGAAAAAGCAGCTAAATGCGCTGAATTTAAAGCAAAATGGGATAATTGGGAAAACCTGACCATTGACGAAAAGAAAGCTCTTATCGACCAAAAAATGGAATGCTGCAAAGCAAAATGCGACAAAGAGAAAAAAGGGTGCTGTGATAAAGAGAAAAAAGGAGGTTGCCAAGAAAAGAAATAATTTTTTTTTATAACTATTATAAAAAAACGTCCTTCTTAAGGGCGTTTTTTTTTAGCATGCGGTATCCATATAATGATAGATGTTTGGTTGTGTTTCACAAAGTATGCTGCATTACACAAATCCGAAATTGATATAAAAGAAAGCTAAATCGAAGGCTTTAAAATGATTGAACAATTTTTTGGAAAAACAACAGGTTTTTCTGA
>JAITTF010000135.1 GCA_031287215.1 Bacteroidales bacterium | reverse complement strand
TAATTGTTCGGAAAGCCCCATCCATCTAAAGGCGAATATTCTATTTATATTATAAAAATCCAATAAGTAATAATTATCTGGCGTTATAGGCAAAAGAGCATAATTGTTTTTATTTAATTCAGAATAGCTATTAATACCTATGTTTTCATAAACCTTCAAAGAAATAAGTATGTTTTTTAGACATATATCATGGCTTTCTTCCAGTAATTTTGCAATCATTGCCGTGACAAAAGCACAGCTATTACTGCTACCGAACGAATTACTCCCCGGGATTGCTCTGTTTTTTATAACAGATGTATTCCAATATCCATTTGCATTAATTGTACTTTTATTTTTTTCTGCAATTTTCCACTTTCCAATCGGAAGATTTGAATCATTTTGGACAGCAATTACTCCTTCCAATACTCCCGGAATGGTTAATTCACGCTGAGTATCTACCGCTGATACAATAAGTATTCCATTTTTTGTCGCTTGACGGCAAAAATCTAAAATTATATTATCATTATTTTCTTCATATTGAAAAGCAGCACTAATATTAATAATATCCATATCATGATCAATACACCATGATATACCTTTTTCCAGTTGATTAATGCTGCAATTTAAATCATCATGAAATATTTTAACGCTATATAATTCTGCATCAGGTGAATAAAAGTCTATAATGTCAGCAATAATAGCGCCATGTTGTAATGAATCAAAAGCAAAATCTTCATCTGTTATAATATCATCATATACAGATACTCCACCATTGCATTTTGGGAAACCACTATCAATAATAGCTATTTTTATATTTTGACCAGTTCGATTATACCACATATAATAACCCCTCTTTTAATATAGTTTAAACTTATAAAAATTTAACTAATTTTTCCTTGATTATTTGCGCACAAAAATATTCCTCTTTATCAATTATTTCGAGTTTATCATATTCTATATTTGAACTTGCATTAAATCCCAAAATAAATTCCTCGCCAAATAATTGCTTATAAATAGAAATATATGGGCGAATATCATCATACAAACAATTTTCTAAATCGGCAATTTTTACTAATTCTATTTTACTTATTGAACATAGATAAGCAACATCAAAAAGAATAAAGCCATCGTACATGTAATACTTACCATAATATTTCTGAAATAATTCTTTTTCATAATTACTTAAATTATTTAATTTTAATAAATCAATATCATCATAAAAATTGTTTATTTTACGTTTAAGATTAAACACTTTACCAAATGCTTTTCCAGCCGAATATATTATTGGTTTGTACAAAGAATACTTTATATTAATTTGATATAAATTCACACTCTCTATATATTCTTCCACTATGTAATCCATGTTATCAGCTGATATTTTCCCATAATAATATATATGTGGAACAGAAATTATATTCTTTAAAATATTATAATTCATTATTTCGTTTTGTAAATTTCTTTTCACTTTTACAAAATATGATAGATTATTAGTAACTATTTTGTAGTAATTACTATCTCTTTGTTGAATATTTTTTTCGTAGAGTGGTATATTATTAATTTCATTTAAATATTTTACTTCTTCATTTTTGAAATTCATTTCTATAATCTTATCAATGTAGTTCATGAATAAATCCTTTCTAAAAAAATAATAAAGGAAATATCAATGTGGTTTTGTATGTTTATTTTATATAGAGAGCTATAATGGCATTGGAAAACAAATATTTTAATTTTATAGAGCGTGTCTTCAAACAAAATATTGCGCAAAGCTACACAATATGTTATGATAATAATAGCTGAAATAAACTCGAAAGGGAAGAAATATTATGGCACATAGGCACGAGATTTCCGAATCGGACTGGGAACGCGTGAAAGACCTGCTCCCGCCGGAAAACACAGGCGAAGGTCGACCAAGCAAATTGAATCGCGACATGTTGAACGCAATGTTCTGGATCGCAAAAACCGGTGCGCCCTAGCGGGATTTGCCCGAACGCTTCGACCCTTGGCGTTCCGTTTATACTCGGTTCAGTCGTTGGAGCAAGAACGACACCTTTGCGAAACTTTTTGAGGCTCTTTCGGTAGATGCCGACATGCAGGAAGTGTCGATTGACAGCACCTCTTGCAAGGTGCATCAGTACGCCGCAGGGGCAAAAAAAGGGCTGAAAACGCTGAAACCAACCAAGATATAGGGCTTTCGCGCGGCGGTCGCAACACTAAAATCCACGCAGTGGTCGACGCGCTCGGGAATCCGATACGGCTTTTTCTCACGCCCGGAAATGTGAACGATTGTACTGCCGCAATTGATACAATGAAAGGTGTAAACCTCTCTGGAAGTACAGTTTTGGGCGACAAAGCGTACGGAACTGCCGAGATTTGCGCGTATATCGAGTCTCAAGGCGCGACATACTGCATTCCGCCAAGATCCAATGCCATTAATCCACGGGAGTGTGATTTCTATCAATACAAAGAGCGCCACGTCATCGAGTGTTTTTTCAATCTCATGAAGCGTTTTCGCCGGGTCGCCACGCGTTATTAGAAGCTTTCCAGGAACTTTTTTAGCTTTGCGTCGCTCGCGGCAATTATGGTTTTGTTGAGATAGCACAACCTGCTCGAGTTTGAAGACATGCTCTAATATTTTTCTATTTCATCTAATAATATTTTTACGTTGTTATTTATATCGCTATTGTTGAGCATTTCAAAAAAAACTATATTTTTAAAGTTCATTTCCGACAGTAATTCCATATTGATCCCATCTTTTTCATTTGACATAATATATTTACTTAAATTATTTACCCCTTTTTGGGTTGATATTTTTTTAATAGTACTTTTATTTTCATACGTTTTAGGGAAAATAATATAATCAATAATAGCATCATTAAGTGTATATTCATCATTTATTGTGAGTCTTTTTTTATAATTAGAACGTTCATATATATTAGATCTACGGCAAACTCTAATATTATTAACTTCATTATTATTTATATTTAAACCATTAAATAGCCCCGTAACATTTATTTTACTTTTATTGGGCGATAATAAAGTTATATCATCAGATACAAAACTCGCATTTTCCCATAATAATAAAGCAAGTGACAGTGTACTCTTTCCCGAATCTTTATTTCCAACAAATAAAATGCTTTTATTATTTATTTTTACAGATGATGCATGAATAGCTATACAGTCGTTATATAAAATTTTTATGATAAACTTAGATATATACCATTTAAAAATATACCTATCACTTAAAGAAGAAGCTATCAGTGTATCATTTGAGTTTGTTTTCTCTACACAGTCTATATAAACATTATCGTGAATTTCATATTCCTGTAAAACATTATTTATTAATTTCCAAGGTGGGATTATAAGTAATTTACATTTCTTGTTTTCTTTAATAGATTCTTCTCTTTTAATTTTATGTTTTATTTCAGACAGTAAATAATTATATAATTGATCAGAATTAATTTCAATATCTAAAATGCTATCAAATATTTTCAGTCTAATTATTTTCAATGATTTCACCCAACTTTTCAAATAAATAATTTGTATCATCATTTCTATTTAAAATATTATTCAATGAAAATATTTTAAATAGAGAACATTTCCCCTCTCTGAAAATGCAATTAAATCCACATAATTCATTTAAAACACAAGTAATACAATTATTCTTTAAGCACTTGAAATTACAATTTTTATATTTAGAAACATACTCATAAAAACATCCATATAAATTACCATTACTATTAATTAAATAGCTACTTTTATTTGTACCACATCCCTTATGGGAAATCAATTCGGTCCAATCCATTAAAGAATCTGGAATTTGGTTTATATTGGCTTCACGTAACAAAAATAATATATTGCGAAATAACGTCAATATTTCTTTATCATCTAAGATTTCGTCGGTACTATTTATTAGCATATAATTATAAAATCTGATAGGATTAAATATAAATTTAAATCCCAAAATCAATAAATCAAATATATAATTATGCATTTCTAAAAAATTATTACGATTTATTGTAGGCTGAATAATAATTTTTTCATATAGTGCATTTTTTACTATTTCTTCATTTTGTAAGTTTAATAAGCGAGAAAGATCATCACAACCCACTATATAAATATTATTAAAATAATCCAAATACATATCTTTTTCGTTATTTAAACTTACAAAATCATCTATTTTAATACTTATATCTATGTTAGAACAATTTATATATAAATAATCAAACAAACCTTTTGATATATTTTTATAAACATGATATATAGAATAGATAATTATTTTTTTTAATTGTTTTTTTGAAAATATATCATAACACTCTTTTTTAATTTTTTCTATATCTATATTTTCATCAATTAAATATAAAACAATTTCTGAATACTCTTCATCCATATCAATACAGGTATCATATTTGCTACAATATTCATTATTGATATATTTGTTATATAACAAATATTCTAACGTGTTTTGCGCTGTTTCAAAGTCACTATATTTTTGTATTTTAGTGATTATTTCTGTTTCATTTGAATTTTCTATTGAGCTAATAATATTTGCTAAATCATTATTAATTGTAAGATATTCGCCATTATTAAAGTTTAAGATTATACTATTGTCAAGTGTTATCTTTTTTATTAAAGTATTTTGATTTTTATTTACCATGCAAATCGCACTCTTTCATTATAATTGGTTAATAATGTCGCGATAATTTTCATACACATTTATAGAAGCTAATAAGCTATTTATCACTTTTGCTTTTTGAAGTTCACAATTATCATAGTTAATAGTTGTCCAGCATTTAGGGCATTTATTTACAGCCCAACATGAAATACACTTATCACCTATTTTTTTATGCATTTTTATTAATTTATTGAGTTTTCTGAGATCAATACCATTAAATACATTGCCTATATTGAAATAAGGGATATTTTTATTTATTTTTTCACAAATATATATATCACCATTGCAGCCGACAAATGTCCTTACTAATCCAGGCATACAGGGACCAGATGGGAAACAATATTTTGTATCTGTTGTATTTTTCATTTTAAACGCTTCGTCGTATTTAAAATACGATCTAAAGGCTTTTATCTCCACATTATTACTTAAATTATCAAAATACATTGTCTTAACTTCTTGTTCTGAGAATGTATTTTCTTTTGATTCTAAAAAAAAATCATAATCTTCTACTGGGTAAGTAGATCCTGGTACTAAGTCTGCATAAAATACTTCCAACCCAAGGTTATAAAAAAATTCAGCAACTTTTTCGAATGTTTTATTTGAAAGCAATACTGTTGAGATGCTTATGTTGTTAGCAAAATATTGGGGATAATCGGTTTTTATTTTCATTAAATTTTCATATACAATTTTAAAGGTACCATTGCCATCCAAAAATACTCTATTATAGTCATGTATTTGTTCAGGACCATCGATACTAACCGCGATATGAATATCATTATCAACAAAATATTTTAACACTTCATCATTTAATTTGGTCAAGTTTGTTGTCATATAGTATCTTATGTTACTATCGTTATAATACTCTTTTATATATTTCAAGGTATTTTTTATCAATCCAAAACAGAGCAAGGGTTCACCACCAAAAAAAGAGATTAATTTATTCTTAATATTACTCGAATTATTAAAGAAAAAATCAATTGCTTTTTTTATAACGGATATGTCCATTATTTCATCAGAGTAATTTGGCGAATCAGTATAAAAATGGTTAAATGTGCAATATTTGCACCTTAAATTACAATTTGTAGTTAACTCAAGGATAATGTTTTGAATACTGTTTTTATAAAGATATTGTATTTCATCTTCACTATAAGGAAATTTGTATCTCCAATTAATATTTTTTAAAATATTGTCTTCCTTCATTAACTTTTCAAAAAATAATTTTTCTTTGCAATATATGTCTGTAGTGATATTTTCATCTTGAAGATTATAAGAATTTATAAAATCATATGCTTTTTTGTACAATTTTATAATTTTGCTTGTATAAGTATCATATAAATAAAAATTATCGTTAAATTTGAATGTCTTATACAAAATCATAGTACCACACCTCTTTTTTATACATCAATAGACATATTATATAAATATTTTTTAGTATATATATCCCTGCATTTATTTTTAATAATATACAATTAAAAAATAATATTTATTATTTTGCAATTCAGGATGAGCATAAAATTTTATTTTATTTATGTATAGCTAGCGCCGGATGCAAGATGTCCAGATGTCGAACCTAATTGAAGAGCGTTTGTACCCGTGTATCCGGTACCACAGCAATTTGAGCAAACGCATACGCAAGCTAACGCATAAACTCTTTTTTTTGAATTGTTTATAACGCCAAATAATTTTTTATTTGCTATTTTATTATTTGCCATTTTAATCACCTCCAGTCTTTAGAAAAAATTCACTCGATAATTAGCAAACGTATAATTATTAATTTTTTGTTTTATGTAATAATTACAGTTCATCTCTTTGAGGAATATACATCATTAAACTTATTATAATGTCCCTGAGTGTGCCTGATTTTATATTGCAAAGGTTGTGGTTTTGCTATACGCTTTTATCTCATCCTGAAAATTGCATTCTGTAATAATGGAACAGCAAAGTAATTAATATATTGATTACTTTACTTGATATAATTTTCGGATTGCATTGTGAACATTTTAAAATACATACCCTCTAATTTCATTAGTTCGTCATGCGTTCCGTTTTCTATGATAGTTCCATCTTGCATTACATAAATTCGATCAGCATCACGTACAGTTGAAAGATGATGTGCGATAATAATCGAAGTAGAAGTATTGGAACTATCGTATATTAATTTCATAATATCGTGCTCTGCAATTGGGTCAAGAGCTGATGAAGGCTCATCTAATACAAGTAATTTGAAGCCGCTTGCCATAATGCGGGCTATTCCTAATTTTTGAATTTCTCCTCCAGAAAGAATAATTCCATCTTTTGAAAATTCTTTTGTAATTTCAGTTGATAGATTTGCTCCTGTTTTTACAAAAATTCCATCAAAACCTATTTTCTTGATAATATCGTTTATATGCATTTCATTTGTATCTTTGTACACATTTATATTATCAATCATCGGAATTGCATATATATTGGGTGTTTGAAAAGCTACCCCTATATGGTTACGTAAAGAGTTAATATTGTAATTTTTAATTGAATTACCGTCATATAAAATATCGCCATTTGTTGCATCATATAAACGTAATAATAACTTCACTAATGTTGTTTTACCTGCACCATTTTCCCCTACTATGGCCACTCTCTCACCGGGATTAATTTTTATATTTATATTATTCAAAGCAAAATTTGAATTAGCATACGAAAAACTTACATCTTGAAACTCTACGGAAAAAGGATTATTATCGGAAACTAAATATGGCTTATCTGTATTTTCAATTTCAATTGTAGATTCGGTTTGGAAGAATGTATGGATTTTATCTGCATATAAACTCAAATTATTCGATTGACTTATAAAACTATATAATGAGTATAATGCATTAACTAAATATCCATTTGCAGATAGCAGTCCCATGAATTTTCCCACACCAATGATTTTTTTACTAACAATGATTCCATAACTTATATACCCAAAAATAGTCGCGTCGTAAACAATATTTATAAAGTTTTGTATATAATTCCATGATAATAATTTTATTGCATAATCTTTTATTACCAATATTTTCTTCCTGCCGTTATTATTGTACATATCATAAAGATATCTTTTTATGTTCGTGCTTTTTATGTCAGCAACATATTCCCTTTGATATAGAAGACGGTGTACATAACTTATCTTACGATCAACAGGTATTGTTTCTTCCCGTTTTTTTATATTAATTTTATTTTTTTTCATTTCAATTAATGTTGAAATTGTTATTTGCACAACTGAAATAACAATTAGCCAAGGACCTAAAATGGCGATAAAAGTAAGCATGGTAATTAATGTTAACACAGAACGACACATGTTATTAAACAAAGTACACGCTTCATTGGACTTGCTTGTATATTCATTAACAGCCCATGTATAGTTATTATAAAACTCAGGGTCATCAAAGTACTTATAATCTGTTACTATAATTTTGTTATATATTTCAAGATTTATTTTTTGTCTTATTTCAACGAGTTTTTTTTCAGCATATAAAGTATCAAATGCTTGATTAAAAATAAGTGTTATAGAATTAAAACTTAAAAAATATAAAATAATCATTAGAACTTCATTAAAGGATGTCCCCTCACCAACAGCATCAATAATAGATTGAGTGAACAAAATACTGACAGTTGACTTTATAGGAGCTAAAATAACTGTAAAAAATATTAAGCCTATCATATATAGCTTCCCATATTTCCAATATGGTTTAAGTAAGAATATTAAATTTTTTAAGTTCGTGATAAATTTTTTCACGTTATATTAATCCTCTTTCTTACAATAACACGCTCATTTTGTAATAGATTTCAATCATTTATCTTCTCAATGACTTCCAACCTCACCGAAACCGCCACATTAAACAATAGCTACTGATATAACCACTTATACCAGTTCAAGTTTATTTTTTGTATAATTCTCTCTTGCCCCACCAATGCCTCAATATAACTCTCATGGAATTACTTTCTTCAAATTCGATAGTATCATCGAAAAATCCACACAATGCAATTCATAGCAAATATGCAATAATTACATTTTTGCTTCACCACAAAAATCCCTTAAATTTTAGTAATATGTAGAATCAAATATTTATTTTAGCCGCCGTATTAGCTGGACTTTTACCTAATTGAGTTGATGTAGGCACGGTTGAGAGCTTATATACGAAAAGCCAAGGCATGTACACACGAAAAGTTGGTATAAACTGTGAAATATGTTCTTGACACCCTAAAAGCAGAGTTTGTCGATGATCGGTTTACACATTGCGGATATGGATTACAGTAAGTTGATGTGCTATGATTATCGAATGAATACCCAAACACTCTATTTTAAATATATTGACAACTCATTTAATTTTACCACTTCTTGACACCATAATATCACATAATATTCCTTTTGTCAAGATATTCGTTTCAAAAATATTTTTATTAGACAACATTTTGTTGCAATCCAGCAGGGAAAAAATAAATTTTAAAAAATACCCCAAAGATGTAAAAAGTATGATATAGTGGAACTATGAGAAGAAAAAATAACGATTTTTACAGACAATTAGAGGAAACTACGCTTGAAAATGAGCGATTGAATAAAGAAAACAAGCTATTGCGTGGATATAAAGCGGAGGCTTTGGGTTGGCAAAAGGAAATCGAGGAATTACGGGACTCGATTGATGATCTAATTGAGAAGGCTGTTGAAAAAGCAACACTTCCACTTGTCGCTAAAATCAATGAACAGCACGATGAGATTATGCGACTGAAGTCACAACTTAACAAAGATTCCACAAACTCTTCACAACCGCTAAAAAAGCGCCAAAAAACAAAGCGGTCAGCAAGGGCATAAAGGCAACAGAATGAATATTCCGGACAACTTAGATGAATTAAAGATGTCGGGTAAGATAGAGTATCGCATTATTTATGACGGTATAACCGAAGATGAGCCATATGTTTCGGATTTTCAACTTGACTTGAAAATTATTCCTGTGTATATCGAAACGCGTCGGTCTGTCGGAACACCACCTAAAATTAGTTATGGCGATAATTTTAAAATACTTGCGATATATTTGTCTGTAATTGGACTCGTTTCTGTTAAACGTATGGCGGATTTTTTCAGCAAAATAACATATGGCATGGCAAATATCTCAAAAGCGACGATTGCCAAATTTATTAATATTGCCGCCGGAAAGGTAAACCTAACGCCTTTAATACAGGATTTACTTAACGGCGAGGTTCTTCACGTTGATGAAACGCCGATAAAAACAACTGAGCGTCGGAGCGGAGACGATGAAACTCGAAACGTCTTACCGCACAACGCTCAACGCCTACATACGAACCTATTCTAACGCCAAAACAACCGTGCTTACCGCGAGTCCGAAAAAAAGCGAGGAAAGTGTGAAAACGGAATTGGGGAGGGAGCTAACAATGGCCGGAACAGAGCAGAGAGTGGCTATGACATACGGGGTTGTTCTCTTAGCCCACAGCGGGCAAACAGTCCACATCAAAAATAAGTCCGCTAATATGACCGTATAACCATTGTTAACAAGCGGGGTATATAAAAAAACTATTACCGAGCAACAAAAGCCAGCCAAACGACTAAGAGATGGCTTAAATAGACAAAAGGCAAAGCAACAGCGGAGCCTTTGAATATACTTAAAGTATGCAAGATATATGGGAAAAACATAAAGCGGAGCGGGCAACTTTAAAGTGTAAATGTGGAGAAAATAACGCTTTTTGCCTGTGGAAAACTTTTATCCAAAAAAATGAACAGACTGTAAATATGGGTTATCCACAGGTTCTCAGACTGCATACAACAGGTAACTAACACTCACCTAAAGCTGTGAGGTCATATGCGGTAAGGCTTTACGGCGTTCTCAACAGAATCAACAGGCCCTACTACTACTGTTGCTAATTATTTTCTTTATATTTCTATTTCATTTAATGTTTTTTTTATTTTTTTTTGTTTCTATTTTATGTATGACAAAAGAGAGAAGTACTAACCCAGAAGCGGTATAACGGATAATGGAATTACCAAAAGACTTTTAACCGAAAGGGCAGCGCATCTTCAAAGTTAGCATTGCAAGATTCAAGGCTTTGACGGCGGTCTTCCTGTTCTCTCCGACTCACAACGTCCGCAGACGTTATACAGCTGTTTTGACCGTTGCCAATCCAAGCCATATGCGCGTCGTTTTACGGGCATATGCGGCTCGGCAATAGTTTTGTGTATCCTGCTCGTTAATAGTGGCTCTACGGCTCTTAAAACGGGCTTATTTTCCGCTAAGGACTGTTTGTCCGCTATTAGATGAAAGAACAGCACCTATTCCATCTCTAATAAAGATTTTATATAATTAGCTCGTTCTTCATGCGCTTTTATACTTCGCTCTATTCGAGTCCTGCCGTCTTCCGATTCGTCTTGTAACTCCGGACGTGTCAACATTTTAAGCCGTTGCTGTAACTCGTCGAGTTCCAGCCGGATAGGAATATGCTTAAGCAAACCTATTCCATGTATGTTCTTTATATTATCCTTGTTCAGTTCATAGAATACGCGGTCACCGGTCATAAGGCTTATACATTCAATCGCCTTTAAAAGCAAAGAGTATGGGTCTTGTCCCTCTTGTATGCCTTTTGTAATGTCGCTGGTCAACTGTCCCGACTTGATTACCGCGTCCTGGTGGGCACTGTAAACCTCTGCGGCTCGCTGTTCAGCTTGGTGCATTTGATCTAATTCTTTTATAGGTGTATAGGATTCACCTTTTGACGTATCAGCACGACTTGGAGTTGTATTTACTAAATCGCCTAATATCGTTATATTAAAAGCTGGATTCATTTTATCCCGCCTTTTTTCTTTTTCATGCCTTTTCTTTCTGTGCTTTCCCTGAACCAGTTAAACATAGGGTAATAATCATAATAAATACTTGCCCCTGTTGTTCCGCTACGATTCTTTAATATTTTTAATTGTATCTTTCGCGGCTCTGCTGATTTCCACTCTTCTATTTTTTCTAACATCTCAGCTTTGCCGGCATTTTTTCGGCGTTCGTCTGTTCCCTCGTATTCACTCATATTATCCATACCTTCAAACTGTAAACCAAAAAGAACATCGCTTGAATACTCAATAGCGCCGGATTCCTTAAAACTTGCCATATTTACAGGACTTAAATAATTGTCGCGGTTAAAACTTGATATTGCCAAAATAGGTATTTTACATTCCTTCGATAGTATTTTAAGCTCTGTTACGGCTGTGTCGGTATTAAATTTATCCGTTGCTCTCGGTTCAAACGGAGCTATTATTTGTAAATAATCTATTAACACAAACGGCTTATTACCCGTAAAAGAAATGTGTTCTTTTATTGTTCTCGATATATCCTCTATACCCATTCTTTTCAGGCTTTCGTGTATATAAAGATTTCGGGCGTATTCATTGCCGTAAGTATTAATGGCATTTGTAATAAGCGTGGTTTCTCTTTGACTGTAGTTTTTCCATTTTGACCCTGCTGTTATCTCGCGGCTTGAACGCGCATAGTAACAGTCGTTTTCTTTTCTTCCTTTATCTGCCATTATGGTTAAACGGCTTAAAGATTTTGAAATAAGTTCGTATCTACTCATTTCAAGGCTGAATATAATAACATCATTCTTTTGCCGGGCTATTTGGTCGGCTATCTGCAAACAAAAAGAAGTTTTTCCTATACTGCTTATCGCGCCCAAAATATAAAGTCCCTCAAAAAGTCCATCGTCTAACACCTCGTCAAGTAACGGAAAGCCTGTCGGCGTAGCCGGTGTATTTGCCGACTTTTTTATACCTTCCATAAAAGCGTCAAGGCAATTTACAGCGGCGTTTGTCTTCATGTATTCGCCTTTGCGTTGGTCTCGTTCCGTATTTTGCGGGTCTTTTATGAATGCTGAAAATGTTTCTCTGTCTTTTTGTAAATGCTCGTTAGGATCTTTGTGTTTGCCGCTTATATTAACCTCTATAAAAGGTATTTTGAGCGTTTCAAGCTCTTTTTTTATTTCCGCTTGTACCTTTTGCCCCGCCTCATCATTATCGATCGCCAATACAAGGGTAGCAGTCGGCGTAACGTGCTTTACTGCTTCAAGTAATTTATTTTTCCCCCCTGTACCGCTTAACGCTACAGCTTGTCCCCCTACATCTATAACGCTTAGAGCGTCAAATTCACCCTCAACAATGAAGACAAAAGAACTTTCGGTACCGGTTAAGGCTTCGGCATTAAACAGAGGGCTTCCCCCTACCTTTTGTTTTTTGTATTGCGTTGCGTTTGGGTCTGTGTCCCTTGCTACGTAAGTATATTTGCTTGTCGGTATTATTACTCTCGCTGTAGTCGGAACTGTAGCAGGCACTTTAGGGTGACGCCATTCAGGGTCATAACCCAACATAAAACGATTTACTGTTTCGGAGCTAATGCCTCTAAAGGTAAAATATTCAGTCAGTCCTGCCTGCGCGTTCCGTTCTTTGTAATACTGCGTATAGTCTACGCTATCGGATGCAATCCGCTGTGATTGCTCCGGCGTGGCCAACGTCTGCAGACGTTCTGATTTTGATATTTCAGGTTGCTTTTGCTCAGTCGTCGCCGACGGGCGCGTCTGGCCGTTATCAATCGTCAAATTATAACGACCAAATATCTCAGTTTCATTTTCATTATGCAGCTTTTTTAAATATTCTAAGTAGTCACCCCAAAAATCACATTTAAAGCACTTGTAATGTATTCCGTCTTTTGTACTTATCCCTGTACCGTCTTTACCGCTGCCGTTTCCGCAAAAAGGGCAGATATATGTATCATACCCTGATATTCTTTTCGGAGCCTTTGTAAGCTCGACGGTTAAGCGATTGTTTATTTCTTCTCGCGCTTGTTCTCTCGTCACAATCTATTTCTCCTATTCTTTTTGACAACTCCCCACGCATAAAAGCGGGGCAGTTGAATACCATTAATGGGGACAAGCCCCATTTCATTCATAATAAATTTACAATATCGCATTTGCATAGGAAATATATGCTTTATGAACCCTTGTGAAATATAGGTTTGCTTAAGGGAGTCTACTACACTTCTGACACTAAGATGAAACACCTCTGATACGATACTAAACATGATTAATATTTACTGTTTATTGCATTAATGACAATATTTTCTAAGTCGCTCGATGTGAGAATGATGTCGAAAATATTTCGGTCAGCATGTCACTTCTCCTTTTATCGGCTCGACAACGTCTGCAGATATTTCCCTCCCCTAAAAGCGATTATTTATTTTTTCTCGCGTTTGTTCTCTCGTCAAAATGTATTTTAATAATTAAATTTTGGTACTCCCACACGCCAATGTGATTTGTTCAGGCTCCCAATATCTGCAGACGTTATACAGCTGTTTTGCCTGTGTGGAAGACCGCATGTACCCTTTAATCGATCTGAGCGTCGTTTATTGCGCATTTTTCGCGCATGTGCGGCTCGGTAATAGTATTCTACTTCCCTGCAGCCAGTCGCGCCGTTAAGACCCGTCTACGTGGCTTATATCTCGTTGTGGGCTGCTTATCCGCTTTAGATTGATTGCGCTTATGAAAAATTTTGGGCCGAGAGTAATAAATTTTTAAAATGGGTTCTCCATAGGTTATCAGACGGTATACAATCTGTTAACCTGTTATCAGAACATCTGCAGACGTTTGGTATACAATTCGGGCCAACATATCACCTTCTTTTTCTTTCGCTTAAACTGAAACATATCGAAAACATTTCGGGCGGGATTCCGGCGTTTCGGTTCTCCCCCCCTTATCGGCGCGTCTTTATTATAGCATGCCGCCCCCGCTTTTAGGCGGGGCGGTAAATGCGAATTAATCTTATTAGTTCACTAAGATTATTAGGAAAAAAAAAGGCCTCATGAACCCTTGTGAAATATAGGTTTGTTGAAAGGGGGTTACGTCACTTCTGACATTTTTTACGTCACTTCTGACACTAACTTGCGTCACTTCTGACATTTTTTACGTCACTTCGTACACTTTTTAAACATGTTTGAAATTCAAAATAGAGAAATAAGAGGCATTTTAGAAATTTTTTTAAACAATATTCAATTAATCTTCACACTTCTGACACTTCTTGCTAAGACTCGCATGGAATAAATTTACAGAAACACCAACGCTACGTCACTTTGTACAGCACTTTGTGAGACATGTGCAAAACTTACTTCACTTCTGACAGTTAGTCATAACTAACGTGGAAAATTCTGATAATTAGTCATAACTAACTTACGTCACTTCTGACACTAAAATACATTATTTACCACGGTTTTGTTTAATATTCAAGGTGTGTGATGTAAAAAAGTTAAAATATTGTACATTTATTAACTACATTTTCGACACTTATTTTTCCGAAATACTTACCAATATCTGTAATACATACCAACGGCGGCGTAAAGCCCTGACATCTGCAGACGCTAACATCTGCAGATGTTATAGCTAAAGCAATGGGATATAAGCCACAAACTTCCCAAATATGAACAATCTGAAAATTATCATTAAACGCTTGTATTATATATATAAACATGATAGAATGAAGCCAATATCCCAATACGCATTAAAGCGTGGGGAGTTGTCAATACCGTAAACTAAAACACTTCTGACACTAAAAATAGAAGTGTCAGAAGTGTCGCAGGCTGGTTTTTATATTTTATATTTTTTATTTATACCCTCGTGTGTGATGTTTAAAACACTATCTAAGGTTCCTGATGTGGGGATAATATCGGGTATAATCAAGTTATTGTAATATTTGTAAACGTCAGTCTTTTCTTTTAAGAGTTCATACGCTCTGCTAAACGATCTCTTTAAAATATTATTTTTTGTACTTGTGGCTCCGGCATTTTCAAGAGCTTCACTCAATTGGGGTATTTCTTCGATAATTTCCCTAAAGGCTTTATGTGCCTTTGTAATTGTCGGCGGTTCTGTATGAGTTTCTGAATTATCGGCGGGGTCATCCGAAAATTCTTTTTGTACCCCTTTTTGCGCACCCCTTTGAGCGGCGGCTTCTATTTTAGCAGATGTTAATTCCTCTTTCTCTTTCTGCTGCTCCCCTCTTTGCATTAACAAGCATACAATAACGTGGACAATCTCAACCGCTGATTTATTGCGCTCGTTTGCTATGTTTGCGTGTACTAAAAAACTATGATTCGGTTTAATATACGGCGGTTTGCCTTTAGGAGTTATCTTGTTATTTTCATTTAGTGCTAATATGACACGGTTCATATAAGGACTGCCGAACGTGATGGTATTAGCTGCCTTGTTATATCCGAAGAACACCAGCAAGGGGTAAACATTTCCGTTGTTCATGACTCCCAGAACATGCCTAAAAGAAGTTATTTTTTCCATAAGCTCGCCGGCTCTTGATTTGTCGCCTTCGCCTCTTGCGTTAATGCCCATGTACTTCGCAAGTGTCGGCAGGGGAATGGTTACGGTGTCTGTATCTATTTTACTTGCATAGCTATATATAGCGGTGTAAAGGGTTCGTAAAAGCGGTAAATCAAGTTCCTTAAGGTTTGAGCGCGTTTCAATGTCTTTTAGGGTTATAGGCTCAAGCGAATTGTCTTTTGTTCTCATTGTTCCGTCTTCGGGGTTAAAATCAAGGCTATCAAAATATTTTTTGCTGATTTGCTGTATATAGGCATATTTATTTGGGTAAGGGGTTAGGGCATGGGAGAGATTTTTATCTGTTATTTGAGCGACAGAATCACTAAGGCGACGGATAATATTTTTTATATTGGTCTCATTTTTAATATCATCGGCCATTTCTGTGTGTGCTTGTAAAAATTCATCAAGGGTCATTTTCTTCGCGTCGTCAGGGTAAGTTTCAATATAATTTTGCAATTTCGCGTAATACTCTATTATGAGCTCATTGTCTGGAGCGAAAAGTAGCATTAAATTTTTAATAGCTTCGGGGTCAATATTTTTCATAATATCGGTAATTGTGAAATTTTTTGTAACTATATTCAAAATTCTAATCCATTCGCGTGCATCCATCTTATTATTCTGTGGTACATAATATTCTTCCAATGTGTGTCCCTTCTTTCTATGTGTTTTTATTACGTTCTTCGAGATTTCTTGCTGTTTCCTCTTTCGCGGCATCATAGAAGGCTTGTATATCGTCCTCGCTTATCATCCATGCCTTACCCAGCCGCGCTCCTTTGAGGTGACCGGAAAGTAAATAACGCTCAATCGTTTTACTGCATACGCCTAAAACCTCGGCGGCTTCCTTTTTAGTGTAAAATTTTTTCTCTGCCATTTTTAATACTCCTTCGTTATTTTTTATTTATTATTTTTTGAATAAGTTCCAAAATCTTTTTTTCTTTATGGGCGGATTTTCATCTTGTGCAGGTGGGTCAATACCGGTTAAAAGGGCAGGGTTTGTACGAATCTGTTCGCTTCCTAAAAGAAATTGATTATTTCGGTTAAGTTCTTGGGCTTCTTTAAGCCGCTCGTTTAATTCGGATATTTGGATATCTTTTACCTCTAATTGTGCCGTTAACACCTTTAAAGTCTCTTGCAAAGTGCTTACCAAACTGTTGTCAACTGTTTGCAAATTATCTTGCGGCTGCTTGTCATCCTGCTTCAAAGAAAACATCTCTAACGCTGATATATTAAGACATTTCTTGTTGCCAACTATTTTAAAGTAGCTTTGCAAGTCCTTGTCAATACGTTGGTAAATAGCTTGAGTAGTTACTCCGGCACGAGTAGCAAATTCTTTTATTGATATATACTCGCTCATGTGTCCGCTCCCCCTTTTATATAATGGCGGCGTGTTGACCGTCTGCCGTTATTCCGCTATATACATATGTACCCTCGTACAGTCTACGCCTGTTAAGTATTCTCATTACCTGAGTGGAACTAAATTTTGCGCCTTGCTTTGTAGTATGCCCTTCTATATTGAGGCGGTCGGCTATCTCTTGCAGTTTCAGACCTTCATCTTTAAGGACGAATACACGCCGAACCGTGTCGGCTTTATTTTTATCAACAAAGAGGGATTTTTTGCCTCGCTTGGTATTGTACCCTATCGCGCTGTTGCCGCCGCAATAACCGCCGGTCGTGGCTTTCTGCTTTCTGCCACTTGATAGTCGTTCGGTAATTGTGTCCCTCTCCAGTTGAGCGAATACACTTAACATACCAATCATGGCTCGTCCTGTCGGGCTGGATGTATCTAAGCTCTCCGATATGCTTAAAAGCTCTATATTCTGCTTTAAAAATACGTCCTCAATTAAATACATGGTATCGCGTTGTTTACGGCTCAAGCGGTCTAATTTATAAATTACGACGGCTTGAATATTTCCGACTTCTATATCAGTCAGCATTTCTTGAAGTGCAGGGCGTTCCAGTTTGCCGCCGCTCTGACCTCCGTCCTCGTATATCTTAAACAATTCCCAACCTTTAGCGGTTATCTGCGCGGTGATACGTTCGCGCTGGAGCTGGAGGCTGTACCCATTTTCAACCTGTTCATCTGTGCTGACCCTGATATACGCCGCTGCTTTTATCGTTTTCAGTTCGTTTGCATTAGCTGTATTTACATATTCAATATTATTGCATTGTTCCGATAATGCCTTTGTTCTATTAGCGGACTTAGTAAAATTTTGCGGAATATTATCTTTTAAAGGTTTTTTCATACTCCTTTGACACCTCTTTTATACCTATATTTTAACATAATTGTATTGTACTATATTTTACTTATAAAGTCAAGAATTAGATTCCGTTTAATCTAAAATTACAGTAATATGTATTACTGTAAAAATTAAAACTCACTGAGCCTATTAAAAAGAAGCGAGGCGATACTACACTGTAGCACATCGCCCCCGCTTATTTTTTGTTTTATTTTCGCTTCCCCGTTCGCTTAGTCTTAGCATACGTCAATTAATATTTGCCCATGCGTTTTTATTGTATTATTTTGAGCGTTCATGATTTTTGTCTTTTCGCCCCTTAAATCATATAAAAATTTATTGTGGCTTAAAATGCATTTATTATCGTTGTGGATTGTTATTTCAGCATCGCGCTATCCTATTCATATTTGCTTTTTTAAGCGGTTATAGGTGTCTTATTTATCATTTTAGGGGTATATACTCTATACTCTATGCTGACGCTAAAAAAGAGCGGGTAAAGGTTTTCGCCCGCTCCCGCACGCAAAACGCATGAAAGTGGTTTGCCGCCAAACCCATTAGCGGGATAATTTTTAAAAAAATTCATAGTTCGAGAAGGCGTTCAAGATGCTTTTCAGGATTGGTGCCGATGGCAAAACGCTTCTTTTTCAGGCTTCGTGGTTTATTCCCGACCTCAAAAAGTTTTAAAATATTTATCGCTAGCTTTCGAATGATATTCAGATTAAATGCTGCCTGCTTGTCAATCGTATGGTTTGCGTCCTCACGGAAAGTGACATCTAAATGCCAGTGGAAGCTTTCTACCATCCAATGCCCGCGTATTGCCCGCGCGATTTCTTCCGCATCTGTCGGCAAGCTGCTGATAAAATACCGGTTTTCACATGTTTCCACACCGTTTTTTATGGTGGTTGTTCTCGTCATGGCAATGGATTAAAGCCCTGCCCAGTCTTTCTTTTGCGGCAGCCAAACAATGTCCTCCGTCTGCCAATATTCCCGCTTTTCAACGCCGCCGTGCGCTTTTTCAACCTTTTTGACGTAAGCGCATTTGGACAGCAGCGCGGCATCCTCAAAATACAGCTTCACATCCTCGTATAAGTTGCCTTGATTACCTTTTAACGCCAACACATAATCGGCTTTCTTTTTGCGGATTTCCTTCACGATTTCGATTTGCGTTCCCATCGCGTCAGTCGTAATGATGTGACCCTTCACATTCAAGCTATCCAGCAATTCGGGAATCGCCGTGATTTCATTCGTTTTTTCATCCACGCGCTTTTGCCCAAGGCAAAATCCGTTTTCATCCACCGCACTCACGATATGGTTAGCCTTTTGGTTTTTGTTTCCGTTCCCGCACTGCGTTTTTCCGTCAATCGCAAGGATTTTCTTGATTTTTCCTCCCTCGTCCGTATTCATCATTTCATTCCATTGCGTTTGAAAGCTCTGTAAAAATTCCGGTGACACCATCGCCATTACCCGCTGTATCGTGTCATGCGATGGAATTCCGTTTGGCAATTCCAAATATTCTCGCAAAAAATCCTCATGTTCTTCTCCAAACGTTTCGATTTCCACAAAATCGTCCGCATTACCTACGCTTGCAAAGAACACTAACGCTATGATGTCTTTCATTTTATGTCTTACTTTTTTTCTTGTCGGTTGTCCGTCACCTTTTCAAGATATTTTAGCAATTCTTTCATCTTCCTCAGCCCCTTTATGACTGATTATACCACATTTTTTCTTTCTTTACAACTTGTTTACTCATGCGTTTGTCGTGCCCGCTCCCGCTCTTATTATCTTTTGGATCGTTTTTCTCTTATACCCTGTATCATGAATAGAGCTTAGTATGAGCATTGTGTCACATAGGTTATCTTGATCGTTACTCTTATAGGCTCTGTAGGTTTTTGCAAACTCCTTGACTAAGTACATTCAAAAAAGTATAGGTTAAATCAAAAAGTTTAACAACAACAAAAAACCGAAATCTCACTTCCGTGTACTAAATACTAACTTTCATTTTATTAATCAATGTCGGAAGTGCAGTTTCTTCGTTTTTTATTATTAAGTTCATATAATTGCATATTTTTTCGATTGATGTACTCTCCCTCTACCGCTAACTGCACGTTGTAGCCGGGTTTGAGCTGCGTGTTGCGCATGTGATTCTCTTTCATATGCATAAACGTAGTGTCCGGATCGGTCTTGCTGAAACTGTTGCGGTCGCAAAATGTGTTATGGTATTTATTGTATTATGCTGTTCTCGCGATGTAATCTGAAAGCTGCTCAATATCGCGCTGCAGTTGGTTTTTTCGCTTACCTCTGCCATAAACAAAATGGATCTGTATTTTTTGAAACCAACGCTTTTTGTATATCTTCAATCGAGCCGAAAATTCCATAATGGTTATGTAATTCACAAAGAAAAACCTCTATCTTCTTTTCGAGCCGTTATTTGTATTTAGTCTTGCTTTTTAACCATTAAAATGGGAAACTTTGTATTAAGTAATTTTGTTTTTCTTTTACTGAAGTATATTTTATAGGATAGTTATCTATTATATTATTTATACTGGGGTACTTGTTATTACTTTGTATATCTATATAAATATATGGCAGACCATATGATGAATAATAATCATGATATTTAAATGATTGCCTATTTCGTATCTCAGAACTTGCTATAATATGTTTATTAGGAATGTTAAAACTGTCTGCTATGATTAGTCCATGTAAACTGCTAGATAAGATTATTTCACTATTCGCTATTTCTTTTATCACATCTATTGGATCTTTTCTAATGTCAATTAAATTAGCATATTTATAATTATTTAACAATTTAAATATATTTATATCATCAATTTCAGTCCAATGAGGTATAATGCTTATTGGATAAAATTTTTGATGATTTTTTGATATTAATGATGATAATAGCCCTCCATCAGCTAATACAATATCATCTAATGGCTTATTATATATTTTTTGAGCAATTCCTTTCGATAATTCTCCTCGTATAGCCTTAAAAACAATATTTTTTCGATAAAACTCCTTGAATATATTGTTATGAGAAATATTTTTTGACAATTTTTCCGCCCAACACATAAAGCCGCTACTCCAAATATAACAAGTGTCGTAAGAAGACAAATTTTTTTTCATTTTCGCCATTATTTCATCCGATCTCTTTTCAGTAGCCGCAATACAAATACCATCTAATATACTTCCTATTCCTACTAAATCACAATATAAATAATCTGAATAAACAATATCCTTTCCCCATAATTCCTTCACTATCAAGCTATTTAATTGATCGCCCGCATTAGGTATATTACAATAATATGTTTTAATTACGTTATTCATAATTGTACCTTATCTTTCTTCTTTTATTGTTTCTGTCATAATAACATATTAATGAAAATTACATTTCGCACATAATTCGAAAAAGAGCATGAAAGCGATATAGAGATTAAAAAGTTTACGCTACAGAGGTTTTATCTCGTAATTAAATACGACTAAAACCATAGTATTTAATTTAAAAATACATATCGTCATTAATATAGCTTTCCAATACATTTATTGTTCGTTTTAATAAATGTACTTCTGTATCTTTCAATGTAAATAATCTACTTCCATCATATGAACTATTTATTCTTTTTAATCTATATCTCAAATAGTTATTTCTGAATGTCATTGATTTTTCATATAAATCGTTATATTCCCGTTGTAACTCATTAAATTTTTCGCAGCCGTTTTTTATCAAAAATTCGCTCAATAACCTAAGGACAATTTTATGTTCACAAAATATCGCGAAAATCCTTTCATCATGCCTTTGATTTCCTTTAAATTGCTCTATTTCTTTATTTAACCTGTCATAGAATGCATTTAACCCAAATTCCACTTTTGTGTCTATATTTTGATTGTATCCAACTGAGGGCTCATATCCGTATAAATATCTTTTTAAAGTATCAACAAAATAGATCAGCGAATACTTTTTGTTATATTCGATAGGTTTAAGCAGATGAACGCCATGCTGCCAATGCTGGGTATCGTCGCAATTTTCATAAGCAAGGCTTACTTCTTTAAAAGATGTTTCTCTAAAAGAAAATCGACCGTGAATAAAAAAATCGGCAACATAAAATATTTCCTTATCTTTGTTATATCCGTATATAAAAATTGGATGCATATTGTCATAATCCTGTGAATATAACTCGATGAAAGATACATTTATTAAAGAAATAATATATAAATTATCGTCAATACAACTTGTAAAAAAATTTGTAATTTCCGTATTAATATGTCTTGAAATAAACTGCTTTGGTAAATATGACGTATCCAGAAAAGGGCATGAAAAATGAGCAGTATAAAAATTGTAAAAATCCGCGCCGTCTTCATGTATCCTGATTTGCAAATAATTCAGAAAAAACCATGGTAAATACTTGTCATTATTAGCGAGAATCGATAAAATAGGAGCGTGAGTCATATATGCTGTTATTGGCGGTCTATTTACAGGTAAAATTTTTTCCATTATAAAACCATTATTAAACAAAATATCATGATATTATCGTATTTTGAAAATAATATCCTCCGTTTATTTTTGTAATGACAAATGATATAAGTTCTTTTCGTTGTTCTATTTGGTATTTAATTGATATCTTTTAACTCTTTTTATTAATTCTCCGTATATATCAGTGCCTATTCTCATATTTTTATATTTTGGCACCACTATCTCATATTCTATAAGTTCATCCGATTTGCTATAAATTTGTATATCATTAATGGTGATATCGCTCATATTATTAATAAATCTGTTAGGAACTATTCCGAAAGTTTCTTCATTAAAAGTAAACTCATCGGGTATATCCAGTTTTCTCTTTTGAAAATGAGCATACATAAATTCTTCTTTTTTCATTATATTATTTTCATTATAATATCCGCACAAATGATCTTTATCCCAAATAAACATAATGTTTCTCTTTTTCCCATCAAGGATATAATAATTCTCTATTTTTTTAGTTAAATTAAAATTAAAATTATGTGGCGCAATATCAGCAATATTCGAAAAATTTTCATACGAGCGAATATTTAATTTTTCATAAATATAATGAATATTAAAATATCCGTGGTCTTCGTCAAAAACTAAGATATCTGGACTTTTTAGTATGTCTTCATATGTAAGCAAATTTCTTAGAGTTTCGTAATTCATAGTACTTCTATTAAAAAGGTAGGCAAAGTTTGTTTTAAATACTAAATTGTTAAATTCTGTGTTTTTATACAATGTAAAATGTCCGCTTGAAAAAATTTTATCATAATTTGTTATTTCGTCAGTAATAAAGTTATCTAGATTTCCCAAAATAACATCCACATCACAATAACCCCAAAAATCATATTCCCTTATATATTCACTAAATATATATCCATATGCAGGTTTATAGTCGCATAATTTATAAGGTCTTTCGAGTGATATTTTAAAATCAAATTTTTGCTGTATTATTTTTATTATTTCTTCAAAAGTTATATTATAAATAGTTACATTAGAAGGTATATTTATTTCTTTACAATTATTATCAGTGAATATTATCCAGTTATAGTTTTTATTATACTTTCAAGACAACAAAAAATAATTAAAATAATATGGAAATTTCCCAAAATACGGGCATATAAATACAAATTTATTCATTTATTCCTCCGATATATTCATAGGTATTTTGTTATTGAAAATATTATTCATCTTTATTATGTATGTATTTATATCTTCGAAAAGTAATTTTAATAAGTCTTTTTGTTCAATAGATAGTCCGCAATCTGAATAATCATAATATTTTACTATATCTATAAAATCGCACAATTCTTTTTTGTAGATCTCAATTTTATTATCTCTATACGCTTTGCGAATAAGCCATAATAGACTCAAAAATATATGTTTTCTGCCCGTTTTTTCCATATTCGGATATGTTATTGAAATATAGGTATGTCTTTCTATGTAGGCTTTAAGATTATCCATTTGATTTAGATTAAATGGATTTAGTGTAATACTATTTTCACGGCGTAGATAATAATATTTACATTGGGAAGACAAAACGACTTTATTTGCGTTATCTACTAATCTGTGCATAACAAAAATATCCTCAAATGATTTTCCTTTGGGAAAACGTATATCATTAAATAAATAACGTTTATATAATCTATTCCATACGCAATTATTAGACAGACGGATGTTATGAGCAATTTTATAAACACCCTCTAACACCTTTATGCTGTTACTTTCGTTACTATAAGAAGATTTTTCTCCGTTTTGATTCACATAATAAAAATTACACATAGAAATATCCGCATCGTATTCGACGGCATTATTGTAGAGAGTGTAATACATATCAAGTGCAATCCAGTCGTCGCTGTCAACGAAACCGATGTATTCACCGCTGGCAATGTCAAGAGCGTTATTTCTCGCCATAGACAACCCTTGATTCTCTTGATGTATAAGGGTTATCCTGTTATCTTTTATTGCGTAAGAACTGCATATCTCGCCGCTTTTATCAGAAGAACCGTCATTGATTATTATTATTTCTAAATTTCTATAGGTTTGATTTATTATGCTCTCAATACATTTTGAAACATAATTTTCAACGTTGTACACAGGTACAATGATGCTTATTATGGGCAGTGTTAAATCCATAAATATTACATGATATTTGCAATCCTGCATTTACCGCGAGGAAAGCTATATCATACCCCTATCTTTTTCGTTGTATAATAATGCTAATTCTTTTCTGTTTATTTTACCATTTTGACTAACCGGGATATTATCAATAAATATAAATTCAGACGGAATCATAGCTTTAGGGAGTTTTTTTGATAGATAATCAATTATATGTGACAGTTCTATCACATTATCGCCGTTATAATAGGCAATCAATTTTTTATCAGTGTTTCCAATTGCAATGACAACGGATTGTTTTATAGGTTCGTACCCAAGCAGCTGATTTTCGATTTCTTCAAGTTCAACCCGTATGCCATGAATCTTCACTTGATTATCTTTACGCCCTAAAAATTCGACAACCCCGTTACGCCACCTGCCTAAATCACCGGTTCTGTACATAGTTGCGCCGTGACAAAAAATATCCGGTACGAATGATTTTTCAGTTAATTCTAAATGGTTTATATATCCTATTGCAACGCCGTCACCGGAAATATATATTTCGCCGCTTTCTCCATCAGCACACTCTTTTCCGTTTTCATCAAGAATATAAATTTTTGTGTTCCATATCGGCTTTCCGATAGGAACTATCCTGTCTTCGGCGTGATAATTTGTGCAATCAAAATATGTCACATCAACAGTCGCTTCAGTTGGTCCGTATAAATTGTGAAGTTGAGTGTCGTTTTCTTTTGTCAGTACGCTGTTAAATTTATCTACTAAATCATAACTGAGTGCTTCACCGCTCGCGAATACTCTTTTTAAGCACTTTAACTTTTCTATTCCGCCGTAATGCGATAAAAACCTAAGAAATGTTCTAAGTATTGATGGAACAAAATGGCATGCAGTAACTCCATGCTTATTAATTGCGTTAGTTAAATTTGTAAAATTACCTTCGTTTCCGGATTTAAGTAAACAAAGTTTTGCACCGCAGAAGAACCACAAAAATATTTCCCAAACGGAAACATCAAACGAATATAGTGTCTTTTGCAGAAATACGTCTGTTTCGGACAACCCATACTGTTCTTTCATCCATAAAAGTCTGTTGACAACTGAATGATGTTTTATCATAACCCCTTTAGGCTTGCCAGTAGAACCCGAAGTAAAAATAACATATGCCAAAGCATCAGAAGAAACCTGCGGATTTGATGACGGCGATATATCATCAGGTATTTTTTCTATGTTGATATTCGATATGCCAAATAATATTTTATCATCAAGAGTGCTTAGAATTGATTTTGCATTTGCTGTTTCTAAGTAATAACGTTTGCGTTCATCGGGAGTATTAACTTCAATCGGCAAATATGCCGCGCCCGCTTTTAATATGGCTAATATTGCCACAATCATATTTATAGAACGTTCTGTCGATATAGCAACTACATCTCCGACCGATATGCCGGAGTATATTAATATTGCTGCCAATTGGTCTGCAGAGTAATTCAATTCGTGATATGTTATATGGCGATCTTCAAATTCCACAGCGACTTTATTAGGAGTTATTACGGTCATTTCCTCAAAAAAGCTGTAAATTGTTTTTTCGCGAGGATATGCGTGAGAAGTGTGATTTTTATCTGTATCAATCATGACAAACTATCTCCTTTAACGCATTTCTCATCTGTTCAATTATCAGCATATCTGTGTCAAATATCCGGTTAATAATACTTTTCAAATTATCCTCTCTTAAAATCCCACTCATAGCATATTTTATTAATGTAGATTTTAAAAGTAAAAAGTTTTTTTGAGAAAATGAAAGCAAATCATATACCGTAGAGAAAACATTTTTTTTCATTTTATCTTCAATATATCTTAACGCAATCGGGAAATTTTTTTTGTCTTCTGAAATCCACATTAGATTGATCAACGGGATTGATGTTTCAAGATTTACTGGAAACAGATCATTTTTATCACTTATTATAAGATAATTAAACATTTCCGTTTCTTTCGTCTCTAAGTTATTATTAAAGTTATTTAATTGGATATTTAGTTTATCTATTATCAATTCGACTTTAAATTCTTTAACATCTTTAAAATTGAAAGTGAAATATTGCTTAAAATTATTATGTATTATATCAAAATTAACTTCAACATAACCTACAGAATTAAAATGAACATCAAAGCATATATATTTTTTATCACAATAATCAATATCCGCAATTAAAATCATATGAGAGTAATGAGCCTTTTGGTAGAAGGGCGACCAGTAACAATAATAAGGGTCAATGGTTATACCAACTGGGCTATCATTCAATAGAATGCGAATTATTTCAAATAAATCTACTGATTCGTTTATGTCATGAAAAACTAAAGCTATACCATAAATATCTTTCATAATATTTTCTGTAAATTTACCGCGACATATATGATGAGTTATACTATCGTAATAGTCGGTGTAAAAATATTTAATATTATATGCTTCATAATTAAAATTTAAATATTTCAATAACGAATAAAAAATGCTATCAACACAATTTGATGAGCTATTTTCGGGCAAAATTATATTGTACATTTTTTCTCCTAAGATCGACAAAGAATACCTCAAAAATAATCCTGCGTATACAAAATCAAGATATTTCTTTAAACTCACTATTAGCTGAGATTAATTCTTTTTTTATAACCTCTGCAATTTTAGAAACCGTATTCATTCTTTCTATTAATAAATATTCTTCTGGTATTAATATAGAAAATTCTTCTTCGAGATTAATAATAATCTCAATGAAAGTTATTGAATCTATATTATTTTCAGTAATAAAGTCAGCTTCCAAGTCAGCTATATTAATATCAAATTTTTTAAGGTTGTCCAAAATCTTTTCGATTACATCATCATGTATCATTTTTATGACTATTCCTCTCTATGAAAATCACAAAACGGAAATGTATTAAGTAATACTGCTTTTATATCCTCATTCTTGCCTGTGGACTTAAAATCTATTTTTGTGATTTCATGCTTGCCCGCTACGAAATCTAACATTTTTATCTCAATTTCTCTACCTAATGCGCGGCAGGATAAACTGAAAAGAGTTAAAGTGTCATTCTCAATTTCTATAACACCGACAAGCCCCAAATCCGAAAAACGGTCGGAAACGGAAAACGAATATAATGTGACATCTTCTAAATCAGCTCGTTCTTTGATTTCAGCTACGGTATAACGAATGCCGTTTGTGCATTTATTCGTCCGCTGAGTAAGTTCAGAGATACGGCCGAACTCAATCGGCGCGGCTTCGTGAATATCTATTTTAACTTCAAGTGCGTTTATGTAGTCAGTGTAACTATCGTACTGCGTTTTCAGCGCTTCTCGTGATTGGTTTGTACGATATGTTTCGTTGCGTTTTTCGATATCAGCCACGCTGGTATTGCTTTTCAGGTTGAAACAAGAAAACTGCTCGTACATCGTATCACGGTCATATAGAATAGTCGTAACTTCTGGTAGCATAGCTTTTACTGATTCAATCTCAATAGGTGAGTCATCGACGAAAACCATACTGTCCAAACCGATATTGAGCGTTTCAGCAATTCTTTTGATATTGTCGGGTTTATTTCCCCAATTTACTTGAAAACAAGCAATATGTTCTTCCTTTAAAATCATTTCGCCGTGTTCGTGGAATATCATCATAACGTCTGATATATCATTCTTGCTGCATATGGCGAGAATCACACCGTGATAATACAGTGACAAAACAAACCGCTGAAAATCCTGATAAGCGCGTCCGAAACCACTGCTGCCAAGTTTGAGATTTTCCACGCCATCTTCGGATAAAATGCCACCCCATAGGACATTATCACAGTCGAGTACAAGACATTTTTTTGTGAGTCCTTTTTCTATGAGATACTGCTTGTGAACTTCTTTGACTGCGGCTTCAATCATTTCTTTGGAATAGGGAGCGTTCCACCGATATTTGCCTTTGGGATCGTAAGCGTTGGTTATGCCGACTTCGGCGATAATGCGTTTTAGGTCAATGAAATTTACTTTGTCTTTTAAAATATCGCTTAAGTCAACATTTATTTTATCAATAAGTGCATTGTAATTGTACCCTAATACAGTCGGAAGTTTTATAAAGTAGTCCTCAAATGAAAACCATACGATATGGGCGTTTGTTGTTATCGCTAAATCGGAATAGACACGCTTAAAAAGTCCATTTACCTCCTCAATAACCATTTTTGCATTTTTGGTTTGTGAGAAAAATGCGTTATAAAAATTTGGGAATAAGCATTCAAAGTCTAACCATAAAACTATCATGTCAGATTCGGTAAGTTGATACTGATATTCAACATCAGTATATTCACAATATGGAATGGGATAAACAATCACATCGTTACCAAAATACCTTTTTGCCATAAGTACGAAGTGCGGCTCAAAAATAATGTTTGAGACCACTGCAATTTTTTGAGGTAAGTCACTCACATTTATTAGCCTCCCAAGACAGCATCAACTCATTCTTGTACATCTATTAATTCTGCATTTATTATCGCAGACGATATAATATTCGTGATTTTTTCCACTGTATTCATTTCGGTAACGAGTAATAATTCGTCTGGCATTTCAATATTAAAAGCTTCTTCCAATGCGACAACAATATGTATAAATGTAATCGAGTCCATACCGAGTTGAGATAGATCTTCATTAGTTTGTTCAAGCATTATATTGGAATTATTTATATTTTCATTTATAATTTCTATAATTTTTTTTTTGATACTTTCAAAATTACTCACCTAAAAACACCTTCTTATTTACTGCGATTTTTTCCGTATCTTTTGGCGTTAAATCGTCTTTTATTAAATCATATAAATCTGCAGTTTCAAGTCGAGTTTTAAAGTCGTATCGCCATTCGCGGCGTTCTGAATCATTAAGCCCGTAGCAGTTAAGCAACTTTTCTCCTTCGGGCGTTTTAAAAGCAGATATGTATTCACTTAAATTATCATCATCAAACAATAACCCTGTATGATGGAGAACGTAATAAACATAAGGCATAATCTCATATTTTGTACTCATACTGTAAAGTTTATCTAATGAAATAGATTCAAGATTGTTTTTGAGAAGATAATATATATCTTTGAACATATCGTACTTAATACTTTTGCGGGTAGCAAGAAGGAAAAGTGAATTCATGTCTTTGTAGTGGTGTAAAATAAGCTGAATCATCGCTTTTAACGGTGGAAGCGTCTTTACTTTTACACCATATATATCCATTTCAATGGTATCTGATAGAAATTCATCCATGCCAACTCGTTTCCCCGAATATTCCCCCCAAAAGATATCGAAGTTTATGTCTATTTCGTTATAAAACAATTTAAACTTCTTTTTGAAAGGTATGGTTTGATGAGAATTGCTTAAACTTAGTATTCTATCAATTCTTTGACTTATTTTTTGAATATAACCTAAATCTTGCAATTTATCACACACAAACCTCAAGTTATTTCTATCAATTAAAATGTCTATATCCGACGCAATTCTTTTATTAAAAGAATTGTACGCTAAACATGATAATGGTTCACCTTTTATTACTGCATAATTGTGTTCACTAATTGAATTTATAAGCTCACAACATTCTATATATCGATATCTTGATATATTAACTTTAATATTTTCCATTATAATATATTTATTTCATTATAAGTTAATATAGGAATATCTATATTTTTTTGCAATTCTTTTAAATATCTTTTTATTTTATTTCTATCTACCGGCAAATATGTATGTTCATCTGTTGAGTACAAAGTTACATCCAGTGAAACCTCTGATAATACCATTTTTTCAACATCAATGTTGAAAAAAAGTTTAACAAAATTAATATAGTCTTTAATAAATTCTATGGGGTCTGGATATGTTATAATAAGTATTAATTTAGTTGGTCTAAAATTTATACAACATTTTATATTGTCAATAATTGAAAGTTGTTTGATAACGTCTTTTGAAATAGAAAATATGGGTCTATTTAAAGTCATAACGACATTAGGATTATTGGTTCTTTCCAATGCAGTAATGTATTCCTCTTCATTAAATAATCCAATAAGTCTTATATAATTATTTTTAGTAATAAAATCATACTTATCTTTTGTTTTATTGTATAAATCGATTTCAATTTTACTTGTAATGTTGTAAAATGAAGTCGAAAGGAATAAAATTCTGTTATTGGTATTTATAGAGATATCGTTATTGCTAATGTTTGGAGTATTATATCTGTTGGTAAGCGGTTTATATTTTTTTACATAAAATTCTCCACCATGATTAATAAACTCTCTGCTTAATATAATCTCATCTTCTATATTAAGGTCTGATAAAAATAATACCTTTTTTCCTGCAGTTATAATTTTTACGATTATTTCTAAAAATTTCTCGTGAGAGATATTATTGTACTCATTATTTAAATAACTTGTAATTACTGTATCGTAATCTTGATAACTTAATAATTCATCAATATCATTTATAATTTTCAACTCTCATTTATGTTACCAAATTAATAATTTAGTTTATTTCTCAAAAGAAAATGCAAAATAACTTAAAATGATTGTTTCAAAAAAGGGCATAAATA
>JAITTF010000127.1 GCA_031287215.1 Bacteroidales bacterium | reverse complement strand
ACATTTCCACCCTTTTTCGAAGATGGGTTTTAATTTCGACCGCAAAAATAAACATTTATTTTGAAATTCAGAAAAGCAATAAATAAATAATCACGAGAAAAGAGTTAGAAAAAAATATTACCTTTGCAAACATGAAAAATACTTATCATAACTTTATAATAATAGCATTTAATATCAAACAATCATGAATATATTTTTTAAATTTTTTAAATTTTTTTTGTTTTTAATCATCATTTTTACGGTCTATCCAATTCTTATTTGTTTATTACCTACTCAAGAAATCAAAAAACATATTCATGAATCTACACCACGATTAGTAGAACAAGGGAACTACCCTAATGCCATTATTCCGAGAACAAAATATAGAATGGATAATTTTACAGACGCGCTTGTTTTAATGCAAAATTATTTAATAGACCCCCAAAAGCCGGTTTCTTCTGCGATGCTTGTTCCACGTCAACTATTTTCTGAAAATATACCAGAATCTCTTTTACATCAGATCGAACAAGGGGATGGAACAGAACTTAACTATCCTCGATATTGGCATGGCAATACTTTTTTAATTCGTCCATTATTAGTTTTTATGGATTATTCGAGAATTAGATGGACACTGTATGCTATTTCTACACTCTTGTTAATCATGCTTTCTTGTCTAATTTACAAAAAATGTGGTCTTCTAAAAACATTATTAGTTGCTTTTGGATTAACTTGTGTCAATTTTTTTGTAACGCAATTTTCAATTCAATTTTTTCCGGTCTGGGCTATCGCTTTCATTACTTCAATGCTGATGTGCATTCATTATAAATCAGGAACACAAACCTTAACCTTGATCCTGTTTATAACAGGATGTATTACCTCTTTTTTTGACTTATTGACAACGCCATTAATCACTTTGGGTATTCCTTTAGTAATTCTTTTTATGCTGTGGGAAAAAGAGGAGTACATAGACTCTTTCATTCAAGGGTTAAAATATATTGCTATTTTAACGGCAATGTGGTTTTTAGGCTTTGCAGCCGCATGGAGTTCTAAATGGTTGATTGGAACTTTGTTAACAGATGTAAATGTATTTGAAGATGCTTTTGGTTCGGTTCTATACAGAATAAATAACATAGATTTTAGTAGAATGGATGCGATTGCTATCAATACTAACTTTCTTTTTTTACCTATTATTTTTTCGGTACTATCAGTTTTACTTTTATTATCTCTTTTATTCTTCAGAAAAGATGGCATTAGATATGCTGCTTTTTATTTAATCATTGCTTTGTATCCTTATTGTTGGTTTTTCGTTGTTTCAAATCATTCTTTTATGCATTTTTGGTTTACCTACAGAACGCAAATCATAACAATACTATCTGTTTTAATGGCTTGCTCAAGTTTGATTTCTTTTGAGAAAATCAAAAAAAAAATCGGACATTTACAGTCGGAATAATAAATAATATGATGTTATTCACAATATTAAATTTAGTATTTATTACTAATGGTACTATTGACAAGAATAAAAACAACCAAAATAAAAACAATATCAAACGGAGATAGTTTAATAATTGGGAATGTTGTAGAGGTAAGATAAAATAAATCTTGTACTGTACAGTGAAAATCTGAATCTCGAAAGCATCATTACAAATTTCTAAAAAGTAGTTTTTAAACGACTTTTTTTTGTACTTTTGCAGGCATTTTAAATCTAAAAGATGAAGAACGTTAAATTAGCCAATAGATATGCTAAATCACTGTTTGATTTTGCTTTAGAGAAACAAGAGTTAGAAACAGTTTATAAGGATTCTAAAACGGTTTTGGAAATTTTACAGCAAAATAGGGAATTATATACGGTACTCGAAAGCCCTGTGATCCCGCATAGCAAAAAATCTAAGATATTTCTCGCTCTGTTTAAAGATACTTTACACCCGATTACGCTTGCTTTCCTGAGATTATTGCTTTTGAAGAAAAGAGAACCATCACTCGCCCTTATTCTGACAGAATTTGAAGCCTATTACTATAAATTCCACAATATCAAGAAGGTTGACCTCATCTCGGCTCGTCCGATGACAGAAGCTAATTTGAATAAGCTAAAAGTGATTTTAGAACAGCGAACCTCCTCTAAAATAGAAATTTATCCGGTAGTAAAACCCGAAGTCATAGGCGGTTTTATGGTCAAGATTGATGATGTTATTTTTGATCATACCGTACTGAAGGATGTGGTAAAATTGAAGAGAGAATTTTCTGTAAACGTTTATCAGACAGGATTCTAATTGATTTTGTGGATAATATTGTGCCTTTAACCTTTATATTCCCTATTTTTTTATTATTTTTGTTGTTTATTTTTGAATTAATAATTAATACACTAAATACAGTTTTATTATGGTTACAAAAAACTATAAAATTATCAATAACGCTCTTGGATGGGCTATGGGTATTTTAGCATCTGCCGTATATATTTTGACCGCAGAACCATCTGCTTCATGGTGGGATTGCGGAGAATATATTGCTACAACGTATAAAATGTTGATTGGGCATCCACCCGGAGCACCTACCTTCCAGATTATTGGACGTTTCTTTGCCCTTTTTGCAGGTGGAGATGTAACAAAAGTTGCTTATTGTATCAACGTCATGTCAGCACTTTGTAGTGGATTGACGATCATGTTTCTCTTCTGGACGATTACAATGTTAGGGAGAAAATTAGTGGAAAAACTGGGTGGTATGACTCCCGGACGTGAAATAGCTCTTTTTGGTTCTGCATTAGTAGGAGCATTAACTTACACTTTTTCAGATACTTTTTGGTTTTCTGCGGTTGAAGGAGAGGTTTACGCTATGTCTTCTTTCTTTACGGCATTAGTGTTCTGGTGCATCCTCAAATGGGATGTGGAATACGATAACCCTAGAGCAGGGGTCAATCCTGCACGCTGGTTGATTCTGATTGCTTATTTAGTGGGGTTGTCAATTGGAGTTCACTTGTTGAACTTGTTGACTTTACCTGCTATAGTTTTAGTAATTTATTATAAAATGTCAAAAGATGCTTCCCCAATGGGAGTCGTTTTATCTTTGGCAATTATCTCATTTGTAGCGGCATTTTTCTTTTCTACGGGCATGATGTTTCTGATTTGGTTGTTGATTACGGCTCCGTTGACCTATTTGTGCACTAAAAAAGGTACGCTTAAATCTAAAGCCGACTGGGGCGTTTTCCTATCCATTATAGGTTCTTTTGTACTATTGGCAGCAATACTGTTTGGCATTATTCCCGGCATTGTAAGTCTGGCAGGTAAATTTGAGATTTTCTTTGTTAATTATATCAGATTACCCTTTAATAGTGGTACTATTATCTATTTCTTATTGTTATTTGCACTCATCGGATGGGGAATCCATTACAGTCTAAAAAAGACAAAGACGATCTTATTTGCTTCTATTTTTGGATTTATTTTCTTGTTGGTAAGTTATTCAACCTTCTTGACCTTAGTCATTCGTTCTAATGTGGATCCTACTATTGATGAGAATAGTCCTGAAAATGCAGTGGCACTTTTGTCTTATCTAAATCGTGAGCAATATGGCTCTACACCCGTCTTTTCAGGTCCTTCATACAATTCACAACAGATTCAAGGCAAAGATGGTAATCCCATTTATGAACAAGATCGTGAAGCCGGCAAATACGTTGTAGCTGATAATCGTAAAGGATCCGTTCCTCAATACAGGGATAATACTATTTTTCCAAGAATGTACAAATCGGATAAAGCAGAGGAGTACAAAGCATGGCTAAAAAAATATTATGATCCCTCCACTCCTGAGGGCAAAGAAGCTATCAGACATATTGATCGTAATAAAATTCCTACCAGAGAGATGAATATTAAGTTTTTACAAACTTATCAGCTCAACTATATGTACTTCCGCTACTTTATGTGGAATTTCTCAGGCAGACAAAATGATATTCAAGGCGTTGGAGATGAATACAATGGTAATTGGGTAACCGGTATTCCATTTGTTGACAATATGCTTGTAGGTCGTCAAGATAGCTTGCCGCCTTCCATGGAACGTCCGGGACATAACAATTACTATATGTTACCTTTGTTGCTTGGCATTATCGGCATTATCTATTATTCCAGAAAAGACCTTAAAAATTCGTTCTTAGTACTGCTTTTATTTGCTATGACCGGGTTAGCCATTGCTTTTTACCTCAATATGGATACTTTCCAGCCCAGAGAACGGGATTACGCTTTTGCGGCTTCATTCTACGCTTTTGCCATTTGGGTAGGCTTCGGTGTATTTGGCATTTATGCGCTTTTTGAAAAAATAAAGAATAATAAGATACAGATTGCAGGAGCTATTTTAACCACCGTTGCTTGTATCGGATTGGTGCCGGTAGTGATGGCAAAGGAAAATTGGGATGACCATGACCGCTCTGACCGTTATACGGCGATGGCAATTGCTAAATGCTATTTGGATTCGTGTGCTCCTAATGCTATTCTATTTACTTTAGGAGATAATGATACTTTCCCATTGTGGTATGTGCAAGAGGTTGAAGGATACCGTACTGACGTAAGAGTCTGCAATTTGAGCCTCTTATCGGCAAGTTGGTATGTGGACCAAATGACCCGAAAAGCCTATGAATCTGACCCTCTTCCCATTACTTTTACTCATAGACAATACAGAGACGGAACCAGAGATGCAGTCTATTTTGAAAAAGGAGCTAATCAATTTGTAGATATTAAATCCATAGTAGATTATATCGCTTCTCCTCAATTTGACAACAATCGTTTCTTAATGTTCCAAAGAAATCAAATGCAGACCGGATCAAGGACGATACCTGCAAGTTTTTCACTCAATGTGGATAAAGCTCAAGTGATAGCTACAGGAACCGTCAGACCTGAAGATGATTCTCTTATCGTCGATAAAATTAGATGGAATTTAAGTTCGGGAAGAGAAATACTCCCTCGTGCTTACTTGATCATGTTGGATATTCTGGCAAATAATAATTGGGAAAGACCTGTTTATTATTCCTCTACTTTAGGAGCTGAAGGATGGTTTGGCTTGGAAGATTATTTCCAATTGGAAGGATTTGCCTACAGATTAGTGCCT
>JAITTF010000117.1 GCA_031287215.1 Bacteroidales bacterium | reverse complement strand
CATGTCTCAATATCTTGCTCGGGAAGTTAATAAGATAACTACCCACGTGTTGCAGCGTATGCGTAACGAAGGAGAAAAGATCTCTATGCTTACTGCCTACGATTATTCAATGGCTAAATTGCTTGATCTCGCTAAAATAGATGTCGTCTTAGTGGGAGATTCTGCCGCTAATGTGATGGCAGGTTATTCAACTACCTTGCCCATTACCCTAAACGAAATGATTTATCATGCCTCCTCAGTTGTAAGAGCAGTAAGTAGAGCACTCGTCATGGTTGACCTCCCTTTTGGTACCTATCAAGGCAATTCCAAAGAAGCTCTTAATTCTGCGATCCGTATTATGAAAGAATCGGGAGCAGATGCCGTAAAATTAGAAGGTGGTGTAGAAATTATTGAATCCGTAGATAGGATTATCAGTGCGGGCATTCCGGTCATGGGACACCTTGGGTTGATGCCTCAATCGATCAATAAATTTGGCACCTATTCAGTAAGAGCTACCGACCAAGCAGAAGCAGATAAATTGCTGTCAGATGCTAAATTATTGGATGAACATGGCTGTTTTGGTATCGTTTTAGAAAAAATCCCTGCCTCTTTTGCCAAACAGGTAACAAAAGCAGTCTCCATTCCTACTATAGGTATCGGTGCCGGTACTGATGTAAGTGGTCAAGTACTCGTTTTACATGATATGCTGGGCATTACACAGCAATTCTCTCCCAGATTTCTTCGAAGATACCACAAACTCGGCGATGAGATTATCAATGCCGTATCTCAATATATTCTTGACGTGAAAAATCAAAATTTTCCGGATGAGAAAGAACAATATTAATTTCGCTGAAGAAGTAGATTCGTTTGATCCTTTTATACTTGTCAAAGAATTGGAACGGAGGGTCTTATTTGAAGACAATCACTTAATTATCGTAGTTAAAAGAGCCGGTGAGATCGTGCAAGGAGATAAAACTAAAGATATTCCCTTAGTAGAAATGATTAAATATTACCTGAAAATCAAATACAACAAACAAGGCAATGTTTTTTGTGGATTAGTACATCGTATAGATAGACCGGTAGGGGGTATTGTGATTTTTGCCAAAACTTCTAAAGCACTTTCTCGAATGAATACGCTGATTAAAGAGCGCGAAATCAAAAAAACATATTGGGCTTTAACCGAAAAACCACTCCCTAATAGTGAAGGAACGTTGATTGGTTATTTGAAAAAAAATGAGCAACAAAACAAAAGCTATCACTCTTTTAAACCAATAAAAAGTTATAAATATGCTGAATTATCCTATAAAATTCTGGACTATACCGATCGTTATGTCCTGACTGAAATTGATTTAGTAACTGGAAGACACCACCAAATCAGAGCGCAGTTAGCGGCTAATGGTGCTGTGATTAAAGGTGATCTTAAATATGGAGCTAAAAGGTCAAATCCTGACGGTTCTATCTCTCTATATGCTAAAAAAATAACTTTTGAACATCCTGTTTCTCATCAAATGATTACGGTGGAATATACGCCCGATTTTTTTAAACCAAAAAGAGACCATGAGCCGAAATAATTTTTATTTTCGCTTCGCAAATCGCTTACTGAAAGGAAGTAGCCATAAATGGTCGCGCCCGGTAGTCAATATCTCTATTGCAGGCATCGTATTAGGAATTACTACCATTATTATTTCGATGGCTATCTCTGCTGGTTATCAACAAACCATTAGAAATAAGATCGTTGGCATTGGGGCACACGTTAGAATTGCTAATTATGACAATAATTTTTCTTACGAATCAGTGCCCTTCTCAAAGGGAAACCCCTCTTTAGCAATCATCCCAAAAAATAAGGAGGTAGAAAGTTATTACTATTTTGCCACCAAAACAGCGATCATTAAGACTGATAATCAAATAGAAGGGGTTGTACTGAAGGGAATAGATACTACTTTTGAATTTCAATATTTCAAACAAAATCTCGTTGCCGGACACAATATTGAACTCCCAACCAGCAAGGCTTCCTCAGATATTCTGCTCTCTCTGGCGACTGCCAAAAAATTGCAACTCCAAATAGGAGATAAGGTAAGAGTCTATTTTGTGCAAGAAACTCCAATGCAACGTCAATTTACTATTTCTGGACTCTTTGAGACAGGGCTTCCAGAATTTGATAATCTCTTTGCTTTCATAGATTTGAGACATATTCAGAAAACAAATGGCTGGGATAGCACGATGGTAGGAGGAATTGAAATTCTCCTTTCAGATTATGATAAAATTGATCAAGTAGGTGATGAAATCAACGGTGATATAGGCTATCAGTTTAAAGCAGAAACAGTGAAACAGATTTATCCACAACTGTTTGAATGGATTAATCTTTTGGATACTAATGTATTAGTGCTGATGATTATCATTGTTATTGTCTGCATTATTACCCTTATTTCTACTTTTTTTATCATCATTTTAGAACAGATTAAAACCATCGGCATCTTAAAAACTTTAGGAATGAAGAATAGTTCACTCTCTAAAATTTTCTTAACGATTGGCTCTCAAATCCTCCTTAAAGGTGTTGTCATTGGCAATATGATTGCATTAGTCTTCTACTTTTTGCAATATTATTTTCATATAGTAAAGTTGAATACCGACATCTATTATGTGGGTTATGTGCCGGTTTCGCTTTCCGTAATTCCGGTAATTTTAGTCAATGTAGCGATTTTAGTTACCTGTTTTTTATCTTTACTGCTCCCGGCAATCTACATTGCCAAACACACGGATCCTATTACTGCGATTACTTTTGATTAAACGAAGAAAATCAAAACAAATTCATATTTTGTATTTAAATTACTTAGCTTCTTGCTCTTTTTTCAGAAGATAAACCTCAAATACGGAGTAACAAAAATAGATAGTTAGGAAGGCAATAGCAAACGGAATGGCATCCTCTCTTCTAATTAAGATATAACAAAATAGAAAAAGAAGGCACGAAAAGAATTTAATAATTCTGGAGAGCATATAACCTGACACAAAGGATTTTTTGGCTTTTTGAGTGTCGCTACGCAATACAATGTAGAGGGTAAAAAGTGTGATAAAAAAGAAAAATATCACAATAAAAGGAATTGCTGAGGTGATGTATTGTGGAAAAATTAATTGCGCAATCACCGACAGAGCAGCAATGGCAATTGAAAAAATGATTAATCGGTAAGAATATTTTTTGATGGCAATTTTTGACATTATGGTTTGGGATTTAAGTGAGATATTTCTTTGATAATCCAATAAAGGGCTAAACTAAATGAACCGAGAGATCCTATTAGAATAAAAAGGGGTTTAGTAGCAAAATAGGCATCTGCTTTTACACCTCCATAAGTGCCAAGTGTCATAATGACCCCCATTTGCATTGCTAATCCTGAATATTTAGTATATTTTTTTAGGTCTGAAACCGGATTTTTTTCAGCTTTTTTCACAAAAAAACTAAGGTTAACTATTGATGGATTGTTCATTGTGCATTTTACACATTCCTTGAAACTGAGCACCGGGTTCAATAGAAATTTTGCCAACGACTACATCTCCCGACAAGACAGCCGTTGCTCTAAGCGATAAGAGCTCGGTAACGGTCAACTGAGTTTTTACTGCTCCTTCAATGTCAAGGGAGGCACATTCTATAATCCCTTCTACTTCACCCGATTCACCAATAATCACTTTGTTGACGGATTTGATGTTGCCTATAATTTTGCCATCAATGCGGCAATCACATGAAGAGGTAATATCTCCGGTAATGATGGTACCGGCAGCAATCATGTTGACACTCTTAGTGCTATCTTGTTCGTAAGTTTTTGCCATTGATTTTAGGATTAATTATAATAATAATGATAAATTACTGTCCAACTTAGAGGGTGTAGAGTTTCCCTTATTCCACAATTTTCTGAGGATGCAAATGTACAAAATATTTTTCTATTGTTCGCAATTTTATTTTCAAAAATATTGTTATTGATTTTAAATAACTGTATTATATGATATTATAATTTCTAAAACAACTATTTTATTAACAATTTGGTTGTTAATAACTATTTTTATCCTAAAAACAGGGTCGTTAAACAAGCGGTTTCTTAAGTTTCTGCAAAAAAAAAGTTATAATTATACACTTATAACTTTTAGTTTTTAGTTTTTAGTTTTTCCAGCAGCTCCATCGGATGCCGTATGACCTCTTTTGCTCCTGAGTCTCTGATTTCCTCTTCCGTGCGGAATCCCCACAGTGCTCCGATTCCCATAACACCGGCATGAAGTGAAGTTTGCATATCTACGCCGGTATCCCCAACGTAGAGCACCTCTTCAGGCAATACATCTGCTATTTTCATAATATCAAATACAATTTGAGGATGCGGTTTCAAAGGCACTGCTTCTCGTTGCCCCAAAGCAGCTACAAAGGTAATTTGAGGAAAATAATGATCTAAAAGAGGTTTTATGGCATGATTTACTTTATTTGAAGCTACGGCAATGGCGATATCCCTCTTTTGTAACTCCGACAAAAGTTCTGCAATTTCGGAATAGGGAGCAGTTTTATCTGCTTTATGGATTTCATAATAGGGCATAAATTGCTCCAATACTGATGCTTTAAATTTTTCATCATTTTGTAAATGTTTTGGCAACATACGCTCAATCAAGTTAGGAATTCCATTACCCACAAAATAGCGATATGCATCTATGTCATGTTCTGGCAATCCACATTGCCGTAAAATATAGTTGCTACAGCACGCCAAATCCTCAATAGTGTTGAGTAATGTACCGTCTAAGTCAAAGATTATCAATTTAATCATGGAATTAAAATTTTATAGGAAGAGTAACAACGTTTTATTTATTAAAAGATTTTGCAAATATACAAATATTATCGAAATGGTAAAATTATTTAAAAAATCAATGGCTGTGCATTGAAATATATTTACTATTTTTGCCACAATTTAGAAGGAGTGATTTTGTATATAAAATCACGTAATTAAATAAAAGGATATCAAAATGAAAATAATAGGAGTCATCCCTGCTCGATACAATTCCAGTCGCTTTGAAGGCAAACCACTTGCCGACATTTGCGGAAAACCCATGATTTGGTGGGTATATCAACAAGCAAAAAAAGTAAAAGAATTTTCTGCCGTTTTTGTCGCCACTGACGATGAGCGAATAGAAAAAGTATGCCAAGACTATGGCATAGAAGTCCTCATGACCGCTTCTACGCATAAAACAGGCACAGATCGTGTAGCTGAGGTAGCACGGCAAGTGGGGGGAGATCTTTTTGTCAATATTCAAGGAGACGAACCCCTAATTGAACCCAAAATGATTCAACAGGTGATAGAAATCTTTAAAGATGAGAGCGTCTATTTTGGTACATTGAAGAAAGAGATAAAAGACCGTGATGCTATTCAGGATATGAATACGGTAAAAGTAGTAACTGATCTAAAGGGTGATGCCCTCTATTTTTCCCGTTCAGCTATCCCTTCAAACATCAAAAACGGCAAGGTAACCCGAACTTATAAGCATATTGGCATTTACGCTTACAAACGTGATTTTTTGTTCAAATACACCACCCTCCCGCAGACCGAATTGGAAATTAGCGAATCTTTAGAACAACTACGAGCCGTAGAACACGGCTACAAGCTCCGCGTGCACGAGACCGAATTTGAAACTATTGGCGTAGATATGCCGGAACATATCGCATTCGTGGAGGACATATTGAAAAATAAACTTTGATTGGAAAAGATTTAGTATTTTTGCAAGCTTAAAACATTGTATAAAATTAAAGAAACGATCTATGCTAAATAATAAATCCATATTAATTACCGGAGGAACCGGTTCTTTTGGCAAAAAGTTTGTAGAAACTATCTTAAGAGATTATCCTGATGTTAAACGAATTGTAGTATATTCACGTGATGAGTTAAAACAATTTGAAATGTCTCAAGTATATTCCAAAGAAAAATATCCACAAATACGTTTCTTCATTGGAGATGTACGTGATTGCGCAAGATTGAAAAGAGCTTGCGAAGGTATTGATGTTATTATTCATGCTGCAGCATTAAAACAGGTGCCTACAGCAGAATATAATCCTGATGAATGTATTAAAACCAATATCGGTGGTGCTCAGAATATTATTGACAGTGCTTTGGGTACAGACGTAAAAATTGTAGTAGCATTATCAACAGATAAAGCTGCGGCTCCTATCAACCTTTATGGCGCAACCAAGTTGTGTTCCGACAAACTGTTTATTGCTGCCAACAATATAAAAGGGTCAAAAGATTTAAGATTTTCTGTAGTGCGTTATGGAAATGTTATGGGTTCTCGTGGGTCAGTAATTCCATTTTTTATGAGTAAAAAAGAATCCGGAATTATTCCAATTACACATAAAGAGATGACACGCTTTAATATCTCTTTGGAAGAAGGGGTCTCGATGGTCATGTATGCTATTAAAAACGCTTTAGGTGGAGAAATTTTTGTGCCTAAAATACCTTCATATAAAATATATGTCCTTGCAAAGGCGATAGCACCAAATGCTAAATTTGAAGATGTTGGTATCCGTCCCGGAGAAAAACTGCATGAAGAGATGATCACAGAAAGTGATTCTTATAATACCATTGAATTTGATCAATATTATGCAATTTTGCCTTCCGGGGCTGATTTTGAAAAATATCTGAATCATTATAATGCAAAGATGATACAACCAGGATTTAAATACAATTCGGGGACTAATACAGAGTGGGAAACCATAGAAACAATGCGAGAAAAAATTGTGAAATATGTTGATAAAAATTTTAAGTAAGAGATGAAACCAATACCGTACGGTCGCCAAAATATCACGCAAGAAGATATTCAAGCTGTGGTAGAAACTTTAACTTCCGATTTTTTGACACAGGGACCAAAAATTACCGAGTTTGAACAGCGTTTTGCAGAATATATCGGTGTGAAATATGCTTTAGCAGTGTCGAATGGCACAGCCGCACTGCATTTGTGCGCTATGGCAATGAACGTTAATGAAAATTCGCGAGTTATTGTTACACCCATAACTTTTGCTGCTTCGGCAAACTGTGTGCGCTACTGCAACGGACAGGTGTTCTTTGCAGATATTAACCCCAAAAGTTTTTTGATTGATATTGAAAAAATAAGAGACCTGCTACAAAAGCACCCGAAAGGTTATTTTCATGGAATAATTCCTGTTGATTTTGCTGGAAATGCTGTAAATTTGGAACAGTTGCGAAAATTGGCTGACGAGTACGGCTGTTGGATTATCGAAGATGCCTGCCACGCACCTGGCGGTTATTTTATCGACAGCAAAGGAAATAAGCAGCACTGCGGAAACTGTAATTTTACAGACTTAGCAATATTCTCGTTTCACCCTGTAAAACACATTGCTTGCGGCGAAGGAGGAATGATTACCACCAATGACGAAAAACTTTATCAACGACTGCTGAAACTGCGCACACACGGCATTACCAAAGACCCTACGCTGCTCATTAAAAACGATGGTGGATGGTATTACGAAATGCAGGAGTTAGGTTATAATTACCGATTAACGGACTTTCAGGCAGCATTGGGCACTTCGCAGTTACAACGAGCCGACAAAGAACTGGCTCGCCGCCGACAAATTGCAAAAAAATATGCCGATGCTTTTGCCGGCAAACCACATATCATTGGACAATCGGGTTTTGTAGAAGGACACGCCTATCATTTGTATATTATCGAAGTTGACAGACGAAAGGAACTTTACGATTTTTTGCGGACAAAAAACATATTTGCTCAGGTACTTTATATTCCCGTGCATACTTTGCCATATTATCAAAATTTAGGTTTTAACGAAGGTGATTTTCCTGTTGCCGAAACCTATTATCAACATTGTTTGGCATTGCCAATGTATCCTACGCTCACAGAAGAAGAACAGGATTTTGTGATTGAAAAAGTAAAAGAGGTTGTGAAATGAAAAAAAAACAGAGAAA
>JAITTF010000093.1 GCA_031287215.1 Bacteroidales bacterium | reverse complement strand
CTTCTTGCAGTTTTTTACCCAATAGGGTATCGAAAACGGAAAAGACAGTTTCCCCTATCAATAATGTCCTTTCACAGAGTGGATATATTAATTAATTCTGCATACAAGGGCAAACGCATTATAAAGCAAAAAATATCAATACCTAATTGAATTTTATCGTTTTACATACTGATAATAAAACACATTAACAAATAATTTTTATTTTGTTAGCAAATGCGTGCTCTCGGACAATAAGAAAATCATACAATTTAGAATAATAAAACAAAAGTCTATTTTGTTAAATAAATAAAATACATTTTATATTTGATGAGTTAGCAAAAAATGGTTGTTTGTAAAAAAAAGTTAATTTTATATGCGTTTTCTCTGGAATATCAACAAGGTATTTCTTTTTTTTTGTACCTTTGCATTTCTAATTTATAAATAATTAATTCTATGAAAAAAACATTATTTATTGTTGCTTTGTGTATTGTCATGGTTGCGATCATGATCTCTTGCAAAGAAGAATATTCAGAACGATATGATACCAAAACACGAATAAAAAGAATTTGGGAGAAAAACGAATCTGATACTTCATGGTCGTATTGGTTTCAATATGACACTGTTACAAAACAACTTCAATCTATTGACAACAGTGATGGAGGCAATTTTGTTTTTAGGTATAGCATTATAGATAAGCAGACGGACAGAATATCCTCCATTCAACATCATAATATTGACTATTTACACTCTTTTGATGAAGAAGTATTACTTACTTATGATGCTGCCGGATTTATCACCAAGATGGAGTATAAAATGGATGGCATTACCCGAAAAACACTTACGATGCTCAGACGAGGAGACCATTCGGTATCTACGATTACAGAGCTATTTGATTTTGATTATTATGATTCTATGAATAGCGTTTGGAATTCAAAATTTTATAACTTTTTTATGGGAGATGACCAAGCTACTAAGCAAACTCTCTGTAAAAAAATGACTGCCAAGGATAATTTTCTGCAAGTGGAAGCGGTTACAGTTCCTGTTTATGAATATGACAAAGATGGTTTGCCGCTCAATGTGGTAAAAACCTATAAAGAGGTAAAAATACCTTTAGAAGAGGTTTCTATCATCTCTACTTATACGTATGACAAAGATAGCAAAAACCCATTTTATGGATTACCTTTCCTCTATCAAGGCATCAATTCCTTAAATAGGTATAACAGATTAACAGAACATACCGTTACTGAAAACAAACACGATCATGATATTATTCCTGATGTGGATATCATTTTTATTTTTTATTACGACACTTATAATAAGACTCATTATCCCGATAGGATTATGCATAGGTCTTCTATAGAAAACAACCGTCCAGTAACGACTTATTTTCAATACTATCCAACATCAAAAAAATAAATATGCGCATCCACAAAGAAGTGAAGAGATCATTTGCAGTAGCTACATTCGTTCTTATAGGACTTTGTATTTTATGTTTGTGTTTACTTCCACAACATTGTTTGACGGTTGGAATAGCCTTTTTGTGCATTGCTGTGCTTGTTCTGGGATTTATTCTCCGTTTTTTTAGGATACCTTCAAGGGTAGTCAATATTTGTGAAAATGGGGTTATCTCCCCAGCAGATGGTACCGTTATTGCCATTGAGGAGGTCGTTGAGGAGGAATGTTTTAAAGAAAACAGAATCAAAATATCTATTTTTATGTCTGTTTTTAATGTTCATGTTAATTTTCATCCTATTTCCGGTACCGTTACTTACGTAAAATATCACCCAGGAAAATATTTAATAGCCAGTTTGCCAAAAGCTTCTACAGATAATGAACACAATAGTGTGGTAATTACTAACGAAGCGGGTGTCCCTGTTTTGTATCGACAAATTGCAGGTTTAGTAGCCCGCAGAATCGTGTGCCATTTGCAAGAAGGAATGCCCGCTGTACAAGGAGAAGAAATGGGCATGATTCGTTTTGGTTCGCGTGTGGATGTTTTCTTACCGCTTGATGCCGAAACTATTGTTAATGTCGGCGATAAAGTTACAGCTCAGAAAAGCGTGGTAGCTTATTTATAATCTTTACTTATGATGAAATTAAGCATCGTTATAGTCAGTTATAATGTTAAATGTTTTTTAGAACAATGTCTAAAATCGGTCGAAAAAGCCGTTGCTAACCTTGATGCTGAAATTTTTGTTGTGGATAACAACTCTTCCGATGGCTCACAATTGATGATCAAAGAGAAATTCCCTGCCGTACAATTTATTGAAAATAAAGATAACGTGGGGTTTGCTAAAGCTAATAATCAAGCCATTAAGATCGCAACCGGAGATTTTGTTTTGTTGCTCAATCCTGATACATTGGTAGAAGAAGATACTTTCCACAAATGTGTACATTTTTTAGAAAATCACCCTGATGCCGGTGCTTTAGGAGTGAAAATGATTAATGGGAATGGCGAATTTTTGCCCGAATCCAAACGGGGACTGCCACTTCCCAATGTGGCTTTCTACAAGATTTTTGGATTAGCCAAACTTTTTCCTAAATCTGAAAAATTTGGCTCTTACCATCTTTCCTATCTCGATAAAGAGCAAATCAATTCCGTTGAGGTACTTTCGGGTGCTTTTATGATGATTAAAAAAGAGGTATTGGATAAAATAGGGCTGCTCGATGAGTCCTTTTTTATGTATGGTGAAGATATAGACCTCTCATATCGTATTATGCAAGCAGGATACAAAAATTACTATTTCCCTGAAGCCAGAATTATTCATTATAAAGGTGAAAGTACTAAAAAAGGCTCTTTAAATTACGTGTTTGTCTTCTATAAAGCAATGCAACTATTTGTAAAAAAGCATTTTGTAACTAAAAATGCTTTTATGAATATCTTGATCAATTTTGCAATATGGTTTCGCGCCGGCTTGGCTGCTTTGAAGAGAATTGCGATAAAATTATTGTTGCCCGTTCTTGATATCATCGTGATCTATGCAGGTGTTTTGGGTTTGTCCAAATATTGGGAATATGCCGTTTTGTCGTATCGTAACAGTGCCTTTCCTCCTGTCTATCAGAAATATATCATCCCTTTATACACCCTTATTTGGATTGTCTGTATTTTTCTATGCAAAGGATACCGCAAACCATTCAAATTAAGTAATATTAATAAGGGGATTTTGATTGGTACCGCCCTGATTTTATTCGTTTATGCCTTACTTCCGGAAACCTATCGCTTTTCAAGAGCGGTCCTCATTTTTGGTTCAGGCTGGACAATGATCGCGCTTAATTTTATGAGATTTATTTTTGCTAAGATGAGTAAGAAAGATTTCTCTTTCAAAAATAGATCCCTGGAAAAGACGGTGGTAGTGGGGCATAGTCTTGAAGCAGAGAAAATTGTTTTTCTCAATAAACTATTAAACCCAAAAACGGTTTATGCAGATATTATAGTGTTGAAAGAAGATGATAAAAGCTCCGTGTCTAAAGAAATTCACGTGCTTGATATTTTTGATAATATTGATAAAATAATTGAGAACCAAAAAATTAACACTCTTATTTTTTGTTATAAGGATGTCCCTGCAACGGTTATTATTGCTACTATGGAAAAATATCATGCACTTCATATAGACTTTAAAATCGCCTCTTTTGACAATTTATCTCTCATAGGAAGCAATTCTATTGTAGCACCTTAATGAAATTGATATGAAAAATTCTTTTAAATACTGTGTACTTATTGTGTTATCGTTTTCTTTTCTCGGCATTTTTTTTTCTTGTCATAAACCGGAATATAATCCCGAAAGGAAAATCTCCAAAATCTATGCCGATTTGACTACGATCACTAATGGAGAGATTACCTACTCTTTCCCTAAAACGCTACATGAGGAGTGGATTTGGGAGAAAGATAAATTAGTCCAAATTAATACGATGGATTTTGAATATCTATTTATCTATGATAAAAATAGTTATCTCATCGAAGTGAGTTCTGATATTGCTAAAATAGTTTTTGAATACAAGGATAAAATGCTCCATAAAATGAAGGTCTTGCATGAAAATGCAGAAGTTATGAGTTTGGAGGTAACTAAAGTCGCCGGCAAAAAAATCACACAACTTAGGGAATCTCATTTCGATTGGAAGTCAAGCACGATACCGAAAGAACTTGCTCAGATGTTATCTGCAGTTTCTCGTTGTTGTTTTTCCGAGGCCATCAATGATGGAATTAACACATCTATTGCTTACGGACTCAATCATGTAAAGACGACCAAAAGTTTAGCCTATACGATTATGTGGGATTTGTCTTATATCAATGATAATGTTACTACGATAAAAAAAAGTTTTGATGACGGTTATTCTACTTCGTACAACTATCAGTATGACAGTAAATTAAATCCATTTTTCCGATACTACATTCAGGATGCAAGTGAAGGCACTCTTTTTGGAATGATACCATTCTCCAAAAACAATGTCATTACCGCCGATGAAGAGGGTAACTTGTCTCATTATGAGTATGAATACGATGGAAATTTTCCCGTAATTCAAAGGCGTGTAGAGACTAATACCGATTTTGAATATGAATACATCCAAAACCCTATTACCGGAGAATGGCTGATCAATGGTACAACGGAAATAGAACAAAAAATTATCGCCAAATTTTATTTTGAATACTTAAAATAAAATTTCGTAAAACAATTAATAGAATCGTTTTTTTTTTTGTATATTTGTACCCGCAAAAAAAAACCAAAAATTAATTAAAATTAATTAT
>JAITTF010000073.1 GCA_031287215.1 Bacteroidales bacterium | reverse complement strand
AAAAACTCTCTGCTTCTTACGAACTTTTAACAGTCCGTTATGGATTTTTAAGGAGCATTTGGTTATAATTTTCTTTTTTATAGGATAAATAACAAATCAGTAAAAATGCAATAAATTATCAATTTTATGAAAGGATTAAGACGCCGAATTATGGCAACAATCGCAGAAGTTGAATATGAAATCAAGGTCAATTTAGGGCTTGTAGAGCCTATAACGGCGATTCAGAAAGAAATTGAGCTTGTTTTTGATTTGGGAAAAGAGGAAATCGAAGAAGAATGGCCGGAGGTCAAAGCCTTTGAAAAATTGTTGGACGAAATCATTCTTGATTGTACAGAATTTAACACTATTTTAACAGAGTGTCAAGATTGAACACTCTGTTTATTTATCATGTAAAAATAACCGCCCGCATGGGCATAAAAATTAAAAATATGAATAATACAGAGCAAAAGCCCAAAGAAATTTTGGAATTAGAGGAGATTTATCAAATTCGGATTGAAGAAAAAAAAGTTGGTCTGACGGCAAAGAATACCTACACCGTCAATACAAAAAGAGAAATAACTGCATTGGATTTATCCTTTAACGAACTGACGGAAATAAAAGGATTAGAAAGTTTTACAAGTTTAGAAAGATTAGATTTAGCTTATAATCAAATAACAGAAATAAAGGGTTTAGATAACCTTATTAAATTGAACTATCTAAATTTAACAAACAATCCATTAAAAATCAATGGTTTGGAAAACTTACCGCATTTAAAAATCACGAATTTATCTTGTCGTTCAGAAAGAAATATAGTAAATTCTTTGGACGGAAGTAAGAGTTTACAAGAGATTTTAGATAGTTTGTAGTTATTTTTGCATCGTTGTAAAAAGGATATTTAAAACAAACAGCCCATTTTGAGCATAAAACGCTAAATATGTTTGAAAAATCATTATCTTTGTGCCGTCAAATAGCAATATCTGACAGACATTTTGGTAAAAACAAACATGGAAAGTGTTTGCTTATTCTTTCATGTTAAAATCTGGTAAATTTTAGAGTGAGGATAAGTTAATTGCTCTCCGCCTGTACAGGCGTGGGCTGTTTTCTTATTTTAACTCGCAGGTTTACCAGAGCCATACATGATAAAGTAGGTTTACGGCTTCACGCTTTCTGCATGTTTAACAGAATTTTTAATAAAACTTTTGTAAGGATTACCTTTCTTTTGAAGCCAAAGAAGGGCTAAAGTTTTATTAATATGAAGAATAATACGATTCTATTACAAGATGAATTTATCCAATGGATAAAGAGTGAAGCAAATTTGCCGGAAAGTACCGCCAAATCTTATTGCAGTTATGTTTCGAGTGTAAACAACTCATTCTCAATCAAACATAATGGTTTAGAAAAAACTTTGTTTGATTTGCTACAAAAATGTATTGATACCGGTAACAGTATAATTGCTGATGAGTTGACAGTAAAAGTATTCAACGAATTATGCAAGAAAGACATTGATAAAGTGCTTGAAAAAGCAGAAAAAACAATTCAGAACTGGAAAAGCGGACTCAATCAATACCGAGAGTTTATTTATCAATACATTGAAGAATCTACAAAAAAAGAAACAGTTGAAGAATCTACTGCCGATGATGTAAATCCGGTAAGCGACTTGCCTCTTTCAACTCAAGCCAATATCTATGTTTTTACAAAACAAGATTTGTATGATAACTTCACATTCAGATTATTAACTCAAAATCGACCTAACAGCGATATTTGTTTTCCAATAAGCACAATAAAAACGCTTTTCTATCAAAACGGAGAGAAAACTTTCTTCGATAAATGGATTAGTAATCAATTAGACAACACATTAGTTATCACAAAAGATACTGACTTCAAATTGTCGGATGTGGATTCTATTTCTGTTTTGGAAAATGGAACAGTATCAGCACAAATAAAAGGACACTCCTTTGAATTATATTCAAATACAGCGGATAATAGCGGAAAAATTAAATTGTGTGTAAAGAAATTCAATCAAATCGCTTTAGACCATACCACATCAAAAAGAGAAATATTAGATACTAACAAGGTCAATTTGTCTGTGCTTTGTGATATTACGAAACGCTTTTATCATGCTGACACATCAATCACAACGGGAAAAGAATTAAGGAAAGTCGGTACTGCATTGTTAAAGAACAGGACAATCAATAAAAATGATATTCCCGGATTGAAAAAAGAATTGGAATTGATTGGCAGCCAGATTCATTTGCAATTAATGGAAAGTAGCGAGAACGGCAAAAAAAGCAACAAGTAATTTATAATCCAATATATTATGAGTGCAGAATTAATCGTTGGGCTTGTGATAGTGTTGCTCCTTATCATATTGTTGATAATCAGCATAAGCACCAAAATGGAGATGCGAAAGAAAATATCCGAACTTCAAAACTTTGAGGTACAGATATTCCCATGGAAAGAAAATATCGAAGAAGGACATATTTTCAAAACTCAATCAATTAAAATCGGGTACAAATATCAGTTATTTGTCAATGGGATGCCTTGTTTTGAGCCACACACTCTGGTACATGAAACATTGGTAGTGAATAAATTGGATAAAGAAAACATTAACATTGCCATTAATGGGTTACAAAATACAATAACTGCTCTTGCCAACATTCATCCGACTGTAAAGGCGGTAGGAGATTGTACTCAGATTGCTAATACCTTACTCGGATTAGCTGCAAAAAAATAAACAGTAGAATATATGAATAAATATTTAAAATTGATAATCGAAAGCAAAGAGTTTCAAGATGATTTTGGCGACTCTATTAATAAATTGCGCGAATACAAACAGTCTCCCTTGAAGATATTGAAAGATGTTTTTAAATCGAACAATACTGACGAGGACGATTATGAGAATGAGGATGATGAAAGAGAGGAAACAACCAATTATTCAGCTAATCGAAAGAGTTCTTATTCAAGCAATCAAAGGACATCTTCAGGTAGTCAAGTTTATAAAGTCAGACTAAAAGGTACTTTCCATTTAAATGGCCCGAAACCATTTGACAGGGTAGTAGAGATGGATAGTGCACAAAAACAACTATTTACGGGTGGCAAGCGCAAAGAAACGATGGAAAGTTGGTTGAAAGCCAATTATGGGCAAGGGGCAAAACTATCAAGTTTTACTGTTCAAGTTGTAAAGTAAATAACAAGAAACATGAATAAAGAAATTAAAAATATTGTTGAAAATGAATGAAAATGAGCGATTTCAAATTATCATCCGACAAAGTGGACAAAGGGAAAGCGAATTACATCAATGCAAAAAATATTCCTCCGTTTTATCTTGATATGGAAATAAGTAGAACAATAGAACGATTGGAAAAAACAGGCAAACTGAGAAACATGACAATGGCAGATTTAGAAGAAGAAATACTTCGTGACATTACGAAGAATGGAACTGTTTTAGAATATAATAATTGATTCAATCATAGTAATTTACTCAATATAATGGATTTAGAAAAAGTAATGCCGGTTCTTTCTTTGCGTGTTTTTATCTTTCAAAAAAGCAAACTGAGTGATGACATATTATTCGATTATGCTAAAATAATCACTTCGCCCTTTTGTTTCAATGTTCTTTTGGTACAAATTATTGAAAATTTAATTGAGCAAAACAATATTGAGAAAGCCAAAAAATACTCGACTTATTACCGTTTAGACGGACTTATGGAATTAAAGAAAACACATATTTTCCGCGTTCGTTATTATGCCGGTTTTAAGTTTGACCATTTTATTAGACAATGTGTTTATCTGGAAGCAATCAATAAGAGAGTGGAAACGAACGAAGATTTTCAAACGCTGTTTAATCGGAAATTGGCAAAGCCGAATTTGTCCCTGAATGAACTTCCGAAACCGTTGTCGGTTGAAAGTCTAACTGAAAAAATAGATGAAATTCATTCTAAAATATCTATAAAAGTCCCATGAACATTTTCATATCAGGCTCTATCAGTATCAAAATATTGGATATACAAGTGATTCCTCTGTTGGAGTCAATCATAAGTAATAACTCTATTGTTTTGGTTGGCGATGCTTTTGGTACTGATAAAGCTGTACAACAATATCTGTTTCAAAATAATTATCAGTCTGTTATTGTGTATTATTCAACCGATAAAGTCAGAAATAATATCGGTAATTGGCAAACGAAACAAATCAATAATGAAAATCATTTGACAGGGAAAAATCTGTACCAACTGAAAGATACAGCTATGGCTATGGATGCTGATTGTGGCTTAATGATTTGGGACGGCAAAAGCAGAGGAACAAAATATAATATTGAAAAT
>JAITTF010000071.1 GCA_031287215.1 Bacteroidales bacterium | reverse complement strand
ATGTTTCAGCGGGTGAGATATTGATTGATGGTATCAATGTCAAAGAGATGGAAATAGATTTTTTACGCTCATTATTTAGTTTAGTGAGTCAGGAAGTAGTACTTTTTAATGATACAATTTTAAACAATATCGGTTTTGGATTGTCATATATAAATGAAACTGCTGTAATAGAAGCAGCCAAAATTGCCAATGCACACGATTTTATTACACAATTGCCTGAGGGTTATGATACCCATATTGGCGATCGTGGATTGACACTTTCCGGCGGACAACGTCAACGGATCAGCATCGCCAGAGCTATTCTCAGAAATGCACCCATTTTAGTGTTAGATGAAGCTACCTCTGCGATGGATACGGAGTCCGAAAAATTAGTCCAACAAGCTATTGACCGGTTTATGGAACATAGAACCTCCATGATCATTGCCCACCGATTATCTACCATAAAAAATGCAGATCTTATTATAGTATTAGAAAATGGTAAAATTATAGAAACCGGGACGCATGATCAATTATTAGTACTACAAGGAAAATATGCCCAATTAGTAGCAATTAACTCTTTTCAATAATAATGGCAAAACATAAATTAGCACGATTTGCAGAAAACAGAACTTTTACTAATCTGTTTCAACATGATAATTATGATTTACAAAAATCTTCTTTTCCTTTAAAAGGAAATTGGCAAAAACACTATTTTAAAAATGAAAATCCCATAGTTTTAGAGTTAGGATGTGGTAAAGGGGAATATACGATTGCCATGTCGCAAGCGTATCCTGATAAGAATTTCATTGGTATTGATAGAAAAGGTGCTCGTTTGTGGAGAGGAGCCAAAACGGCTTTTGAAAGGCAGATGATGAATGTAGCATTTCTACGAATAGGGATAGAGAACATTGCAGATTTCTTTGCTGCCAGCGAGATAGACGAGATTTGGATCACTTTCCCTGATCCTCAACCTAAAAAAGAACGCCGAAGACTCACCTCCCCGCAATATATTGAGCGATACAAGCAACTCATCTCGGATGAGGCTACCATAAACCTCAAAACCGACAGCAGAGAATTGTACCAATATACTTTAGAGACGGCTATTGCTCTACATTGGAAGATTATAGAAACTATAGAAGATGTTTATCTTCAGTCATCCGATCTATTACTTACGACGATACAAACTTTTTATGAACAACGTTGGGTAAAAGAGGGCAAAATGATCTCTTTTATTAAATTTAATGTAAATCAATAAATTAAGATTATGCCACTACTCAAAGGAGAGAAAATAATACTACGTGCTATGGAGCCGGCAGATGCCGATATTCTTTATGAATGGGAGAATAATCCCGAAATTTGGAGAGTTAGCCATACGGTAACCCCATTTTCGAAGGCATTACTCAAAACTTTTATCGAAGTCGCCGCCAAAGATATTTATACGAACAAGCAGTTGCGTTTGATGATTGAGGAGCAAAAGACAGGAATCACGATCGGTACGATAGATCTGTTTGATTTCGACCCTATTCATCAACGTGCCGGCATAGGTATTCTCATAGATACGAAATATAGGAATCAAGGGTTTGCCCACGACACCATTAAGGTTATTAAAGAATATGCTTTCCATGTTTTATTGCTTCATCAGCTTTATTGTAATATTTTAGAAGACAATATCGAGAGCAGAAAACTTTTTACTAACGAAGGATTCGTTTTAGTGGGTAATAAAAAGGAGTGGATAAAAACCGAAAATGGATTTAAAAATGAGCTTTTGTTGCAGTGTATTATATCGTAGTATTATAATTATTTTTTTATGGAAAAAAAAAATCAATTGAATAGATTTTTAGTGATTTGTATCATAGCTGTTTCTTTGCTAATCATCGCTTTGTTTGCAAGTACAGTTTTATATTCGCTCTTTTCTGCCAATACAAATTCTACAGATACCACTTTTTTAATTACAGAAAATACTGATTTTGAGATTACTTTTAACCGTTTAAAAGAGGAGAAAATTATCAAAAATGGTCAAACTTTTTACGTGGTTTCGAAAATCATGCAATTTAATACGAGCAAAAAGGGAAAATATCAAATTGCTGCCAATTCTAATAACTTAGAACTGATCAGAATGTTGCGGAAAGGGCAACATCGTCCTGTAAAGTTCACTTTCAATAATTTGCGTACTGCAGATCAGTTAGTGGAGAGGGTTGGTTCTCGTTTTATGTTTGAACCGGAACAATTACTGGCGTTGTTGCATGATGAGAACTTTATTGCTACGTATGGTTTTGATCACTATACCTTGCCCTCCATGTTTATCCCCAACACTTATGAAATTTATTTTGACATTACTGCTGAGGAGTTTGTGAAGAAGATGTACGGTTTTTATGAAAAATTCTGGACTCCTCAGCGGCAAGAATTGGCAGCCGAGATTGGGCTTACTCCTGTAGAGGTTTGTACACTTGCTTCTATAGTAGAAGCCGAAAGTCAAAACAGTAAAGAATATTCTACTATTGCAGGGCTCTATATTAATAGGTTACATCGGAATATGTTGCTTCAATCTGACCCTACCGTAAAATTTGCGTTAGGAGATTTTGCCCTCAAACGCATTCTCAACAAGCATTTAGAGGCAGATTCTCCCTATAATACGTACAAATATCAAGGATTGCCGCCGGGTCCTATAGCGATACCCTCCCCAAAAACGATGGATGCTGTGCTTCATTATGAACATCATCACTATATTTATATGTGTGGTAAAGAAGATTTTTCTGGGAGTCATTATTTTACGGACTCATACGCCGAACACGCAGCAAATGCCGCAAAATACCATGCCGCATTAAATAAAAGACAAATTAAATAAGCTTAAGTTTAAGAAAAATACTATTTTTCATCTTCTTGCGTTAAAAATTGATGTACATTTGCAGAGTATATATAAAATTATCATGAATATGGGAGTAACAAGTTTAAGTGCCATTGCCGCAGTGGGCAATAATTTTGAATTAGGGTATAAAAACCAACTGTTGTGCCACTTGCCGGCAGATTTAAAATGGTTTAAAAAAATCACCTCCGGACATCCTGTGATTATGGGTGATAAAACCTGGGAATCACTGACCATAAAGCCACTCCCTAATCGCCAAAATATTGTAATGACCTTAGATAAAGCAGCACAATTTCAAAATTGTGATACTGCCTATTCAATAGAAGAAGCTATTGCTTTGGTGGCAGACGATGAAGAGGCTTTTATTATTGGAGGTGCTACGATTTACAACCTCTTTATCAACAAAATCAACAAACTATATCTTACTAAAATCCAATCCAATTTTGAAGCAGATGTCTATTTCCCGAAGGTCGATTTTTCAAGATGGGTACTTAAAGAAGATCTTTTCTTGCCTAAAGATGAAAAAAACATTTATGACCTCCATTTTCAAACTTATGAATTAATTGAATATTAATCATTTAAAATAAATCAATATGAAAACAAACGCTTTATTATCAGCACTATTGATTTTTGCCGGTCTCTTCTTTTGTTCTTGTAATGGCAAAGAAAAAACGGGCAAAGTGGCGTTACAATTTAAGTTTAATGTGGATGATGAGGAGTTGATATTTCACGATAAAACTTATCTGAATGCTGCCGGTACTCTGTATCAGGTGGATGAACTTAAGTTTTTCATTTCCGAAGTGGTGTTTTATCATAAAGAGGGTAAAACTATTCACATCATAGACCATAATGGAATCCATTATGCCGATAATGCCATTCAAAGTACTCTTTTGTGGAATATTAAAGATTTATTGACGGTTGGCGAGTATAATGCGGTTGCTTTTACGTTTGGATTATCACACGATGATAATGTAGATGGCAAATTTGTGAATGCTCCAGAAAGCAATATGGCGTGGTCTCCTGAGTTAGGAGGTGGGTATCATTACATGCAATTGAA
>JAITTF010000033.1 GCA_031287215.1 Bacteroidales bacterium | reverse complement strand
AGCGAATCTCCAATGGATAGACTGATCTGCGGTGATGTTGGCTTTGGAAAAACGGAAGTCGCCGTTAGAGCCGCCTTTAAATGCGTGTGTGATAGTAAACAGGTCGCCATTTTAGTGCCAACCACCATTTTGGCATTACAACATTATAATACTTTTTCCGAACGATTAGAGAAATTTCCTTGTAAAATAGATTATATCAATCGCTTTAAAACGAATAAAGCCATCAAAGAGTCCCTAAAAGAACTTAAAGAGGGTAAAATAGATATCCTCATAGGAACACACCGGTTACTTAGTAAAGATGTGGAATTTAAAGATTTAGGTCTATTGGTGATTGATGAAGAACAGAAATTTGGAGTGGCAGCTAAAGAAAAATTGAGAGAGTTGAAAGCTACTGTAGATACGTTGACGCTTTCAGCTACTCCCATACCACGTACATTGCAATTTTCGCTCATGGGCGCACGCGATATTTCAGTCATCAGAATGCCGCCTCCAAATCGTTATCCTATTCAAACAGAAGTACATATTTTCAACGAAGAACTGATTAGAGAAGCTATCTCTTACGAACTAAGTAGGGGAGGACAGGTCTTTTTTGTTAATAATAAAATACAGAATATCAAAGAAATAGCGGCTCTCATTCAGCGTTTAGTGCCTCATGCACATATCGCTATCGGACATGGTCAAATGGATGGAGAGGCATTAGAAAAGGTGATGCTGGGCTTTGTTCAAGGGGATACAGACGTGTTGGTAGCGACTACTATCGTGGAATCAGGCTTGGATATTGCTAATGTGAATACGATCATTATCAATGATGCTCAAAACTTTGCCTTGAATGTGATGCATCAGTTGAGAGGTAGGGTGGGTAGAAACAACCAAAAAGCTTTCTGCTATCTGCTGATTCGCTCTTTTGATGAGTTAAATGACCAGGCACGTAAGCGGTTACAAGCCATTGAAAACTATTCCGAGTTAGGAAGTGGTTTCCAAATTGCCATGAGAGATTTGGATATTAGGGGTGCCGGCAATATTTTGGGTGCCGAACAGAGCGGCTTTATTTCGGAAATTGGATTCGAGATGTATCAAAAAATTCTGAATGAAGCAATTCAGGAACTGCAAGAGAAAGATTTTACCTCTTTCGACATGGCAGATAATTCAGCTCTGCTGCAAAGAGAGTGCATCTTAGAAACTGACCTCGGTGCGATGCTCCCCTCTGACTATGTGGTAAGTGTAAACGAAAGAATGAGCCTCTATAAGGAGTTGGAAACCATTAAAGATGATCAGACCTTAGCAGCTTTTAGAACAAAATTAACAGATGTCTTTGGCACAATACCGCCTGAAACTGAAGAACTCTTGCAGACTGTTCCTCTTAGAAGAAAAGCAGGACAACTCTTTTTTGATAAAATAGTGCTCAAAAAAGGCAATTTTACCGGTTATTTTATTGCTAATATAAACTCTCCGTTCTATCAATCCGACCTTTTCAGTCAGATCTTGTTGTTTATGCAGAAAAATCATCCACAAGTGCAAATGAAAGAGATCAATCAAAAACCGGTATTGACTATTAAACACGTTCCAACTATTAAATCTGCTATGCACTGGTTGAATAAAATAGATGGATGAAAATCACTTTTCGACAAATAGAAACGATCTATTACCAATTGTCAATCACTTTCTCCAAAATCAAGAGCGCCTCTTCCATTGTTACGGCTTTGGAGATTTTCTCTTTGCCTTTATAAACTACCATATTATTGTTGGAAGCACCTACAATGCCGAAATGGGCATCAGTCATCTCTCCCGGTCCGTTGACAACGCAACCCATAACACCCAATTTTAGACCCGGATGATGACTGAAACGCTTTTTAACCTCTTCTAAAACAGTAGTAAGATCGTACTGAGTACGTCCACAAGTAGGACAAGAGATAATTTCTGTTTTACTCATTTTCAACCTACATCCTTGCAGTATGGACATTTCCAACTCTTGGCAGATTTCTTGGGCAAAATGGGGATTAGAGATCGCAATATTTTGTAATTGATTCTCGGATAATAATTTGCCACAGATGGCAGCGATTTTAGCGGTAAAGAGGTCTAAATCAGGTTCGTTGAGATTAAAAATTACGGTATGATGCTCTTTGTCAATTTGATACAACGGTTCGGAATGCTGTATGTTCGCGACTGCTTTGACGAGCGTTTTAGCAAAAGGAATCTCCATTTCCGGAGGTTCGGTAAGAGAAACTCTAATGGTATCGCCAATGCCCTGAAGTAGCAGTCCGCCAATCCCGATTGCCGATTTCACTCTCCCATCAAGCCCGGCGCCAGCTTCCGTTACTCCCAAATGTAAAGGGTAGCAGGAGCCTCTTTTGGTCATCTCTTTCTGTAACAATAAGGTAGCTTCCATCATTGTAACTACATTACTCGATTTCATGGAGAAGACCATATTGGTAAAGTTGTTTGCTTCACAAATGGTGATCCATTCCAAAGCCGACATTGACATAGCTTGAGCACCATTGCCATAGCGATTGATAATCCTATTACACAAAGAGCCGTGATTTACCCCAATGCGCAAAGCGGTTTCATATAGTTTACATCTTTCCAAGAGCGGTTGTGCTTTTAGAGACATCTTCTCTAAGGATTTTCTGTATTCATTTTCAGTGAGTTGTATCTCTGAAGAGTTTTTGGTTTCGCTATAATTGCCCGGATTAATGCGGATTTTATCTACTATAGGTGCTAATTCGTATGCTACTTCCGATTGGAAATGAACATCCGCAATCAATGGTTGCTGAAAGCCTGCTGCACGTACCTCTTTTTTTATTTTATTGATCGCCATTACATCCGACAGAGAAGGTACCGTAATGCGAACCATCTCAGCACCTGTTTCTATAAGTTGAATGATTTGGTTTACAGTAGATTTAATATCTTTTGTAGAGGTATTAGTCATGGTTTGTACCACAACATTACCCTCTCCTAATACAATATTTCCAATGGAGACTAATCGTTTTTTCAAAGTTCCTTTATTTTAGCCACAATATCTGCAAATACTTTTTCTATGGATTGCATACCATCGATTATCACCAATTTATTTTGTTTTTGATAGTAGTTGATGAGTGGTTTAGTCAGATTATGATAGTGGGTCATCCTTTGTTCTAAGATCTCATTAGAAGAGTCATCGGCACGATTTTCTTCCAAAGCTCTTTTATGGATACGGCTAATCACTTCGTGGTCATTAATGTCGATGTTGATCACCAATGCTATAGGGACAGGAAATTCATAATGGATACCGTCCATCATTTTAGCCTGTTTTAAAGTTCTTGGCACGCCATCCAAAAGGAATCCCCTTTTATCTTGGTGTTTCTGGATGTGCGAATTGAGGATGTCAAGTGTAATATCATCAGGGCAAAGATGTCCTTTAGCAATAAGATGCTCTGCTTTTTGACCGATTTCACTCCCCGATGCAATCTCTTCTCTAAACAGAGCTCCAGTAGAGACATGTTCTAAATCTAATTCCTCTTTTAACAATGCTGCCTGAGTCCCTTTCCCTGACCCCGGTGCTCCTAACAATACTATATTAAACATCTTATCATAATTTTATTTAACTAATTCCATTTTCCGTTCTCCATTTATTCCTCTAACTGATAAATATCCCTCAAGTTTCTCCCCCGACCATCATAATCAAGTCCATAACCGACCACGAATTTATTAGGAATTGAAAATCCGATATATTGAATGGGGTGATTTTTCTTATAGGCATCCGGTTTAAAAGCAAGTGTAGCGATGCGAATATCTTTCACGTTTTCTTTTTCGAGCATTTTGATAATATGTTCGTAGGTATTTCCCGTATCAATAATATCTTCCAGTACGATGACTCTTTTTCTGCTCAGATTTTCTTTCAAGCCGATCAGGTTTTTCACCTCTTCGGTAGAAGAAGTTCCTTCGTAGGAGGAGAGGCGAATGCAAGTCAGATAGGTGTCAATAGAGATTTTTTTCAATAATTCAACGGCAAAAAAGATAGCACCATTTAGTGTAATGATAAAAATGGGGGTATCATCTTTGTAATCGTTGTCAATTTCCTGTGCGATTCGAGTAATTTCTTTTTCTATTTCTGCTTCTGAAATGTATTTTACAAACGTTTTATCCCCGAGGGTTACTTGTTCCATATTAAATTTGTTATATGATATTTTACTGTTATTCCGTTTCAAGATTTTCTAAAAGAAAAAGATATTCCAAAAGTTGTTGATCCGTGTGAGAAAGGTAAAGATGTCGTCTTTGGCAGACGATAGAGGCAGTTTCGATAACTTTGTCGATTTTGTTGATGAGATATTGATGGTCTTTAGGTCCAAAAGAGAATGATTTAACATAACGGTCGTGAAAATCTGCTCCAAAGAGGTTGCAAGCGATGCCGACTACAGTGCCGGTATTAAAATTAGAGCCGATACTGCATTTAGAATAGTCTCCCATGACGATACCGCAGAACTGTAAACCGGTATTTTTATAGTTATGGTCAGGGTAAAACCATTGACGCACTGTGCCATAGTTGTTTTTAAGGTTTGAGAAGTTGCTACCCGCGCCGATATTACACCATTCTCCTATCACGGCATTGCCTATAAATCCATCGTGTGCTTTATTGGAGTAGCCCATAAAAACCACGTTGTTTATTTCGCCGCCTACTTTGCAATGAGGACCGATGGTAGTTCCGTTTGAAAGGCGAGAATAGGGCATTACGGTAGCTTCTTCGCCAATAGCGACAGTGCCTTTTAAGAGAGCACCTTCCATAATTTTGGCATTTTTACCCAAGTAAATATAACCTTCCGTAACATTAATAATAGCACCTTCCATCTCCACGCCTTCTTCTATAAACAGATGGTTAGGATTTCCTATAATCAAATTGGTAGGAGAGGCTACTTGCGAAGTTTTATCTTTTGTAAATAGTTGAAAATCATACAGAATAGCGTTTTTGTTATGTACAAAGATATCCGAAAGATGATTAATTTGAATGTATTGGGTCTCTTGATCTATGGGGATAATCTTCTTAAAAAATGGCGATGAGGTAGTGGTTTTTCGATTTAGAATAGCTTTTTCATGGATAATAAGTTCTTTTCTATCAATTCTAAAAGCTAAAACAGTATCCTTTCCCGCCAGCGCTTTTCCTGGCGACAGTTTTAGGATTTGTGTTACAAGGTCGGGGGTAGGGAGTAGCGAGCCATCGATAAAGAGATTGTCATCTTCAACGACTAAAGGAAATTTAGGTTTTAGGTAAAAATCGGTGAGCGAGTAGGAGGGGAGAGAGAGTAGTTTTTCCCATTTTTGGCGTATCGTTACCATGCCGACCCTTAAGTCGGAGGTTGTCCGGGTTAGAGTTAAGGGGTAAAGATTATTGCGCAAAACGCTGTCAAACAGTATTAGATTCATTCCATTTTGAGATAAAAAAAACTGAGATTTCTTTTTAGAAAAATCCCAGCAAAAGTACAAAAAAAAAACAGTTATAAACTAATCGTTTTTTACAGAAAGATGTTTAGCATATTTGTTGCGGAATTTATCCACACGACCGGCTGTGTCAACCAATTTAATTTTTCCGGTAAAGAATGGGTGTGAAGTATTAGAGATTTCTAATTTAATCAGCGGATATTCTTTACCGTCTTCCCATACGATGGTATCTTTTGTTTTAACTGTAGATTTAGTCATGAATGAAATTTCATTAGACATATCCTTAAAAACTACTGTTCTATACTCCTTTGGATGGATATCTTTTTTCATCTTAATATTGTTTAAATTTTGGAGTGCAAAGATACAACTTTTTTTAATACACAATTACTATTTTATGATTGATTTTTTTTTTTTTTAATGATTGTCTAACTTGTTTGATTTCAGTATGATAAATTTAGCCTGTATAGTAATATTTTATGCATAGAAAAAGTGTGTTAACGATGTAAATTGAAATGTTATTCTATTTTTTTGTATTTTTGCAAAATAAAATTAGGTAAATGAATTTCTTCAAAAGGTTACTTTGTTACATTGTTTTTTTTAAAGGGAAAATTGTGCTGGTTTTTGTCTTTAATACACTATACGCACTCTTTTCTCTTTTCTCTTATACCATGATAGTGCCTTTTATTTCAGTACTGTTTGGCAATTCTGAGGTGATTACCGTGAGACCGGAGTTTGCCTTCTCTTCGGAAGCCATTCTTAATTATTTCAACTAC
>JAITTF010000030.1 GCA_031287215.1 Bacteroidales bacterium | reverse complement strand
CAGGTGCACAGGGGCAATGGCTTTGGGATACCCGCACGGTACCCTTCGGCAGTTATGTTTATGCTGTTTATCAGAACAATACGATGTTGGAGTCGGGGAAGTTGATTGTGAGATAATTTTTGCAGAAGAGCAGCATGGAATAATAGGAAAAGGCTGTCTTTATGGGGCAGCTTTTTCTTTTTTCTCGTGCCTTTAGGCCTTCGCACCATTCTCTTTCACCTGTTTCCGACAATTGTCAATCATAAAATGCAAACGATTTAGGACATTAGCTTCACTGGTACCTCCGTCAAAATCGAGGAAAAGAAGATTCATTTTAGGGTAATTCTTTTTTATTTTTTTCTCTATACCTTTAGAAATTACGTGATTGGCAATACACCCAAACGGTTGAAGGCTGATAGCATTATAGATCCCTTGTTCGTAAAAACCTGCTATTTCTGCCGGTATAAGCCAACCCTCCCCAAATTGCGCAGCTAAATTGATGATTTCAGAAGCATTTTTGGCATCTTTTTCTAAATTTGAAAATGGACGGTAATAGCGATAACGAGCGCATAAAATGTCATATTTTTTAGAAAATTTCATAGCAAATTTATACACCATATCCGACACAAAGAGCGGTATGCTCAAGCGAGAGATGTTGCGCGATTTTTTAATCTGATTGTTTACAAATTCTGCCATCATAAAATTATACATAGAAGGAGCAACAACCTCTATACCTTGACTTAACAGCCAATCAACGACATTCTTATGGCTAAAAGAGTTGTATTTTACGTATATTTCACCTACTACTCCAATGATAGGCACTTGAACATCATCGTTGATGATGGCTTCAAATTCATCTATCGCTTGATCCAACAATTTGAGCAGTCCGCCGGAATCTCTCTTTTCAATGACCGGTTTTGCAATCTCTAAATAGCGATTTTTAATGGCTAATGCAGCCCCTTTTGTTTCTTCTCTCACTGCCGCAGGATAATAGAGTTTAGAAAGGGCGTCCACAAACAACATCGCATTATAGGCAATCATGATACACTTCGACCATTGGAGTTTAAAACCCGGTTGGTCATTGATAATCCCATTACCAAAGGAGATGGAAACTACCGGTATATCACTAAATCCACCGGACACCATTGCTTTTTTGATGATCGACAGATAGTTGGTAGCGCGGCACTGTCCACCCGTCTGCGAAATGGCGATAGCGATCTCTTCGGATTTGTATTTACCTGATTTTAAAGCTTTCATAATGTCTCCTACTACTAAAGTTGCAGGGTAACAGATCTCATTATTGGCAAAAAAGAGTCCAAATTCGTTAGAAGAGATGTCGCTATGAGGAAGATTTTCCAACTCAATACCCATAATTTTAAACAAGGGAGGCAATAGTTCCGAATAGCCCTCCGCAAAATAGGGTGCCAGTACCTTCCTATGTTTATCATTTAAGGTAAATGGAGGCGTGTGAATGGTCGGTTTGGGCACTGCTTCATGTACTCTTTTTATATTTTCAAGCAAAGATCGACTGCGTAAAATCAAAGAGCCAATATTATTAACATCATCCACTTTGAGTAGGGTAAGATTTTTGCCGCTTTCATTCAAAATCTGTTTAATATCCTCATTGATAAAAGCATCCGGACCGCAGCCAAAAGAGGTTATTTGCATCAAATGGACATTCCGATTTTGTTTGGCTACCCATTTAGCACTATTCATAATGCGGTTGGGGAATGCCCATTGGGCGACTGCTTCTGTCTTTTCAAATTGAGAAGTGTCTAAAAAACGGGCAATATCTTCATTAAGAACCGTTGCTCCAAGGTCGGCAATAGCTTGTGATACTTTGTGCTGGATTAAGGGATCGGAATGATAGGGACGTCCTACCAAAACGATCACAGGTTTATCTTCTTGTTGTGCTTTTTCATACAACTCCACATTCTTTTCGTAAATTTTTTTTTCAAAAGAGAGTTGCGCTGCAAGTGCTTTGTCTATAGCTCTTAAAATAGTAGATTTTGGAATACCAAAAGAGGATAAATAGGATACTAATGATTTCTTTAGTAATCCTTTATCGTTAAAATTGAGCACCGGTGCATCCAAAGGAATGCCATACAACTCTTCGGTCTCAATAGAACTCTTCAACACATCGGAATAACCCGTAACAATAGGGCAATTATAACTGTTGACCGAATCTTTATCCTCTCTTTTCTCATATACATTATAGGGATATAAAATTCTATCTACATTTTTCTTAATCAAATACATCAAATGTCCGTGCATCAATTTAGCAGGGAAACAGATATTATCTGCCATAATCGTCTTGATCCCTTTTTCATATTGCGCAATGGTAGTAGTGCCTGAAAGTAGCGGTTGGATGTTGCATTCCGTCAATAATGAAAACCAAAACGGATAATCCTCATAAAAAATTAACCCTCGTGGGATGCCCATGACAAAAAGCGGTTTTTCCAACTCTTTTTCTCGGTCAAAGAGGAGGTGATATTTGATTTCATGAATATTTTCTCCTGTATCGGTATTATCTCCCGTATTTGAAAAAATTCGTTCACATTTATTCCCTGAATAATAGGTATTGCTATTAGAAAAGGTAAATTTCCGAATATCACATCTATTTTCGCAACCTTTACATCTAATAGAGGTAGAATCAAAAGTAGAAATTTGTAATAAATCATCTACAGTAAGAGCTTTAACTTGTTTGTTTTCACACTTATATTGTTGCAAAGCATAGAGTGCAGCACCATAACCGCCCATTAATTCAGGGATATTAGAACTGCAAACCTCTTTTTGCGTCAGCAACTCTAAACAACGATATACAGATTGGTTTTTAAAGGTACCCCCTTGCACCACAATACAGTCTCCTAATTCCTTAAAATTCTTGAGTTTTAATACTTTATAAAGACAGTTTTTGATCACCGAATAGGAGAGTCCTGCTGCTATATTTTCTATACTATTGCCTTCTCTAAGGGTCTGTTTGACTTTAGAGTTCATAAAAACGGTACACCTTGTCCCTAAGTCCGAAGGTTGGTCAGCCAAGCATGCTTTTTGAGCAAAATCAGACACCTTTAACCCCAACATTCCTGCAAATCCCTCTATAAATGAACCACATCCTGAAGAGCAGGCTTCATTGATTTCGATGCGACTAATTTCATTATTCTCTACAAAAATAGCTTTCATATCTTGTCCGCCGATATCCAAAATAAAACTAACCTCCGGAAATAGATAGTGTGCCCCTTGATAGTGTGCCATCGTCTCCACAATGCCGAAATTGAGATTAAAAGCCGTTTTCAACAAGCCTTCTCCGTAACCGGTAACCACTGAAGAGACAATAGAAATCTTTTTGTCTGATGTTTTGACCAATTTTGCAAACTCTGTCAATCCTCCCTTGAAAGCCTCAATAGCATTGCCATTATTTTTAGTATAATAATGAAAAACGATCTCTTTTTTCTCGTTGAGGATCACTATTTTAGTAGTCGTAGAACCTGAATCTACTCCCAAAAAGCAGCGTTCGTTTTCGAGTTCTTGAATGCTAATTTCGTTTACAATAGCGGTTTTTTTATTTCGCAACCACTCTTTTTCATCCTGCTCATTTAAGAAAAGTCGGGGCAATAATTCGTTGGCAGTTGCCTCTATAACTACATATTTAAGTGCTTCAATTTTAGCTAATAATTCTTCTATAGTAGTACTTTTAATCTTATCGGTGATTGATAATGCAGTGCCGAAAGCAGGTACTAATTCCGGATTTTCGGTATCTACCACCTCTTCGGGTGTGATGAGCAGTAATTTTAAAAAAGCACTCTTTAGTTCCGGTATAAAAGCAAAAGGAGCACCACAGAAAAAGAGTTGCGGTCTTACATCATATCCCCTTGATAATGAACTAATCACTTGCAATGCTACCGCATGAAAGATAGAACCTACAATGTCGTTTTTATTGACATTCCGAGCCACTAAGTTTTGAATATCCGTCTTTGAAAAAACACCACAACGTGAGGCTATCGGGTAAATAGTCTCAGCTTGTGCCGCATAATCGTTCATCTCTTCAATCGGGATAGAGAGAAGCGTAGCCATCTGGTCTATAAATGCACCGGTACCACCTGCACAACTGCCATTCATCCTGATATCTGGGGTCTGTTCGGGCGTGAAGAATATCATTTTAGCGTCTTCACCACCGATGTCAATAAAGGTTTTTACAGGCGGATATTTTTCTTGAACAAACTTAATGGAAGAGATAATTTCTTGATTAAAAGCACAATTCAATCTATCGGCAATCCCCATGCCAATAGAGCCGGTAAACATAACTTGTAAAGGATGAGAACCACAAAAAGGAACAAATTGTTCTAATAATTCCGCAAGCACCGGAATGATAGCAGCCTGATGTCGCTTATAATAGTGTGCTAATTGTACGCCATCAGAATCTAATAAAACCGCTTTAATACTGGTAGAACCAATATCAATGCCTAATTTCAACATATTGGTATTCAAAATATTTGTTTTTATATGTTACTTTCTTTTCAAACTTGCAAAGTTACAAAAAAAAAGTTAGTTTCATTCAACAGAAATAGTGTTGATCATTGAGTTTAAAAAAAGGCTGAACTTAAAATTCAGCCTTAATCACTTTCCACAATCTCTCAATTATTTTATCATTTCACTTTCCGGCAAGCCAAAAGTTTCGTAAGTTGTAATCCCATATTCTGCGAGTCGGTCTAAAATAGGATTATAAATTTCGGGCATTGTAGGACGGTAAACCCCTTTCATAGGCAGTTTCCCTTCTACAACCAATTGAACGGCGACAGATGCAGGCAAGGTAACATTGCGAGCAATTGCCGTATCGGTTTCAGAAGAGCCAAAATCCAACATTTTAGATTTAATAACCTCTCTACTACCATCAGGATACTCTGCCAATAGAACATGAAGCATCACATTCATATCGCGTTCTTTTTCTTTTAAAGGCATTTTGTCAATCATTAAGAAAGCAATCACTTCAAAAGGAGAATCAAGAGTTCGGTTCATTTTCTCATCAGAGAAAAGTCCTAACCATTCCATACCTTTTATGGCTTCGGAATTGATATCATAACCTGATTTTTTAGCAGCAGCAGCTTTTACCTCAGCAACTGGACAATGAATCATCATGGCAGTCATTTCGGCATAAGATTTACCGGTAAAGTCTTTTGAATCCTGAGAAATCAGGTCGCAGGCTTTAACAGCATCCAAGATTTCGCACCAATAGGGAAAACGGATTGTACCTCTGAACATGGTTTCCGCCTCAGGAATTTTGTAAATCTCTAAATAATCTAAAGAATTTCTATTGGGATAGACTTCCAATCTACCTGTTTCTTTTTCAAAATCAAAGATAGAAAAACGATCTTTAAATAGGTTAATAGCTTCTACTTCAACGATTTTACCATGTTTTTTATAAACAGCATCATTTCCGCTTGCCAGCACTACTCCCTTAGGACTCCAAGAAAATTTGTAGCCAAAGAGATTGTCATTAGCTTCAGGGGCAGGCAGAGCACCGCACAGAGAATAAAATTCTTTTACTTTACCGCCTTTACTATGAACATGGTCAATAATTCTCATAGCACCCATGTGGTCTAAACCGGGGTCTAATCCACATTCATTGAGGATGATAATGCCGGCATCTTTAGCAGGTTGGTCTAAGACAGCAATAGCGGGTTTTACGTAGGAGGTAGTAACCATATTTTTCTTGTTTTTAACGCAAGATTTAGCTACTACAGGATGATGAAGCCATGGAATAAGGCTGACAGTAAGGTCATGGTCTGCCACTAATTGGTCTAAGAGGTCGGTTTGGTCCACTGTCCAAGACATTGTTTTGGCATTAGGGTGATTCCCTGTCAGTGTTTTAGCTTCACTTTCTTCGAGAGAAGTAACCGTCAAGGCATAACCTTTATTCAGTAAATCACGAATGATAGGTCTGGCAACTAAACCGGCACCTAAAATTAATATTTTTTTCATATATATGTTTGTTTTAAAACAATATAAAGATTTGTTATTCAGTAAAAAAGCCGCTTGTGAAGAGCGGCTTTTTTGTGAGATAAAAATCTGATTAGTAAGCGATTCCTTGAGCGATCATGGCTTCGGCTACTTTAATAAATCCGGCTACGTTAGCACCTTTAACATAGTTAATATATCCGTCTTTTTCTTTACCATATTTAACGCAATTAGAGTGAATGCTATTCATAATTCCGTTTAATTTCTGGTCAACTTCTTCTCTTGTCCACATCAATTTCATACCATTTTGTGACATTTCGAGACCTGAAGTAGCAACGCCACCAGCATTAGCAGCTTTTCCTGGAGCAAAAGCAACTTTAGCTTTTTGGAGTTCAACAACTGCATCAGCGGTGCAACCCATGTTAGAAGTTTCTACAACATATTTACAACCATTCTTAATCAAAGTTTTAGCGTCGTCAGCGTCTAATTCGTTTTGGATAGCGCAAGGGATAGCGATGTCAACTTTAACTTCCCAAGGTCTTTTACCTGCTGTAAATTTAGCTGAAGGGAATTTTTTAGCGAAAGGAGCAACCACGTTATTACGAGTTTGGAGTAATTCGTCCATATAGTTAATTTTTTCTTGAGAAGTAATACCTTCTTCATCGTAGATATAACCATCAGGACCTGAAATAGCGACTACTTTAGCACCAAGTTCAGCCAATTTAATGGCAGCACCCCAAGCAACATTACCATAACCTGATAAAGCAACTTTTTTGCCTTTAATACTATCTTTATTTTCAGCCAACATACCTTCTAAGAAGTAAACTGCGCCGAAACCTGTAGCTTCAGGACGGATAAGAGAGCCACCCCATTCGAGACCTTTCCCGGTAAGAACGCCGACATGTTCGCCGCGGATTTTTTTGTACATACCGTACATAAAACCAATTTCGCGACCACCAACGCCTATATCACCTGCAGGAACGTCTGTTTCAGGTCCGATATATTTTTGGAGTTCCATCATAAAGGCTTGGCAGAAACGCATCACTTCGCCTTCTGATTTGCCTTGAGGATCGAAATCAGAACCTCCTTTACCGCCGCCCATTGGAAGAGTAGTTAAAGAGTTTTTGAAAGTTTGTTCAAAAGCCAAGAATTTCATGGTATCTTCAGTTACTGAAGGGTGGAAACGGAGACCGCCTTTGTATGGTCCGATAGCCATGTTGTGTTGAACGCGGTATCCACGATTAATTTGGATTTCGCCTTTATCGTCAACCCAAGAAACTTTGAATTTTACGATACGTTCAGGTTCTAAGATTCTTTCAACGATTTTGTACTTGTCATACTTTGGATTCTCGTTAACGAAGTCAACAATAGTTTCAAGAACTTCTTTTGCTGCTTGTAAATACAAAGGTTGTGCAGGATTTTTAGCCTCTAAATCGGCCATTAATTTTTTAAAATTCATTCGTTTATGTTTTTAATTGTTAATTATGTTTGTTTAAAACTAAATGAGGTGCAAAGGTATAAATATAATTTGATATATAAACGAAAAAAATCAAAAAAAATTATCAAAAATGTTTTTTTTATGATTCACAATAAAATTCCTCAATATTCTCTTCTACCGAGAGACTCATTCCTAGCGGAATGAAATTTGATAAATAATTCATTTCTTTCATAATGATTAATGGTTCATTACTTTATTCTTCTTATCCCCACCCTTCTGCATTCGCGCTTTCGTGCATTCGTGCCTTTAGTTTATTATCAGTTTCCCCGTACTCTTCCTCCCGCCAAACTCAACGGTATAGATGTAGATCCCCGCCACAAACCGGCTCACATTGATACTCTCCTTATCCCCAATCTCCTGCCGCAGCAACTCCCTGCCCTGCACATCATACAGCACAAACACCGCTTTCGTGCTTTCGTGCATTCGCGCTTTCGCGCCTTCTCCGTTCTTCGTCAAAGGCAGCTCCACCGTAACCTGCTCCCGCGCCGGATTAGGATAAACCTTCACCCCTGCTTCTGCCTCATGCTCCGTTATCCCTACACCGTGCGTGTCGATAAACATGTCATTAACAGGACTATTGTGAAAGTGATAAAGCATCTCCCCATTTTTCCATACTCTGCCGTCATATCCGTATCTACCGGCAGCATATACATCATTACCTACTACTCTAATACTATTAACGCTATTCATACAATCAGAATATCCATCAGGAGGTCCAAAGGAGTAAAGCTCTTCTCCATTTTTCCATATTTTACCATCACTACATGACCCAATTGCTATTTGACGTCCTCCTGCATATACATCATTACCGGAAACATACACGGACATAATAACTGCCGGATAGTTTGGCGTACTTACAGAGTATATTTCTACACCATTTTTCCATACTTTTCCAACAGGATCTTCACGAATACGACCATTTACAGAAAGATACCTTACGTTTTCATCTCCCCCAAAATAGACATCTCCATTGTGAACGAAGACGGTAATAGCACCGGAACCATAAGGGCCGTCTATTAGATAAAGTACTTCACCATTTTTCCATACAACAGCTCGTGCATCAGCACCTAATCCGGTAGAACTTACTACTCCTGACACATATACATCTTCTACTCCATTGTGTTCATCTATAAAAATAGAAATTGGTCCCGAAAGTTTTGTTTCTTCTGAGAGGGTATATAGCTCCTCTCTATTTTTCCATACTTTTCCGTCAATATTGTGGATAGTTCCATTTGCTAACCAACAACCTGCTACATACTCATTGCCGGTTGAAGAGACAAAAACGTCTGAACCAAGACCACCCACAACCAAAGTATCCAGCACCCCATTTTTCCATACGATTGTGCCTCCATACATGTGATTTAGCTCTGCTGCAACATAAACATCACCGTTATGAACAAATATGCCGTATGGTGCCGAATTATTAGCTCCTGGTATATCAAAATTGTATAGCATTTCTCCATTTTTGTTCACCGCACCAAACATCGGAAACAGAGTTGCCGTATAAATATCAATATCTTGTGAAAAAATAGAAAAATATGATATTATATGAATGATACAAAAAATAATTATTTTTTTCATTATAAATGTCTATTTAAAATTACTTTAAAAAAAATGCAGAAAACAGATTTTTTTCTGCTTTCTGCATTTTGCATTAATTTATTTAATAATGATCTTACCACTTTCTAAAGACATATTGCCATTGGAAACTGTATAAAAATATGCTCCGGTTGGTAGTGAACGCGTATCCCCCATACCCATTGCCCTTGAGCACCTTGTAGAGCGCGAGTATGAATTTGTTTCCCCGTAAGGTCGGTAATGCAAAGCGTCTTTTTACCGGTTATATCTCCAAAATTCCATTCAAACTCACAATAAGTATCTGCGGGATTAGGT
>JAITTF010000025.1 GCA_031287215.1 Bacteroidales bacterium | reverse complement strand
ATGGGTGCTCATCTCTAATCTTAAATTATTAAAAAATAGGAAAATATGGGTTGCTTTAGGGATTGCATTTTTACTTTTTATGCCGCATCTCTATTGGCAATATCAAAATGGCTTTCCTTCGGTAGTCTATCATCTGATTGATCGTTCTAAAGGATTTACCCCTTTTTCACTCGTTGAATATTGGTTCAATCAACTTATTGTCTTTAATCCTGTACTGTTTGTACTGAGCTTGATGATGCTTTTTACCTACAAAACAGAAAGCCTATTTGATAGAGCTTTAAAATTTATCATTGCCGGATTTATCATTTTCTTCTTTTTTTCGGCATTCAAAAGTCATGTTGAGCCTCAATGGACGGTAGTTGCTGCTCTTCCTATTATTATTTTGATGTTTCATTATGCAAAAATGAGTGTAAAAATTAGAAAAACGCTCAATTTTGCAGTTTTTCCTCTCATTTTAGTAGTATTATTAGTCAATATTGAATTTATTACCTCTATATTTCATATTCCTAACGGTTTTGGAGGGTATAAAAAAATGATGCATGAGATTTCTACAAAAGCAGGGGATAGACCGGTTGTATTTCAAAACGGCTTTCAAAATGCGTCTGAATATAATTTTTATACTCAAAAAGAGACCTCTGTCTTAAATATGTTTTATTACCGTCAAACACAGTACAATCTGCTTCATCTTGAAGATCAATTTTACGACCGTCCTGTTTTGCTACAAATAATTTGGAAAGAGAGAAGTACAGACTCGGTAATAAACGGTAAAAAAACGCTCTATTTTACAGAGGTACAACATTTTGTGCCGGTATCTAACTTACACATTGAGTATAAGATGTCTAAAACGGCATTCTCTATGGACGAGCAGGTAACTATTCCGGTAACTATCTGTAATTCAGCTCCTTTTGACGTTGATTTTAAACATGATGAATTTCCCATTACCTGTTTTGCCATTTATCAACATAAAAATGAAAAATGGTATTCCCAATGCCAATTTGAAGATCCTATAGAGGTGATTAAATCGGGAGAGCAGAAACAGGTCAATATTAGTTTTAAGATTGACAGTAAGGATTTTAACACTTTTCATTTGGGTTTTGCCTTTGGGACACCTTTTACTTTACCCGGATTTAATAGTAAATTTGTAAAATGCAACCTCGTTCGATAGCGTACAAGCATATACAATCAAAAAAAAACGCTAAACAACCGTTCAGCGTTTTTAAAATTTATTTAATGAGATTGTGCTTTATTTCAACTCATTTTTAACTCTTGTTACACCACCTTTTTTTCTAGAAATCAGATCATAAGCAAATGGAGCAGAAATGAAGATACCTGAATATGTACCAATTAAAATACCTGCACCCATTGCAAATACAAATCCTCTAATAACTTCTCCACCAAAGATGAACATAGCTAATAATACAATTACAGTAGTTCCGCAAGTATTGACGGTACGACCTAAAGTACTATTTACAGCATTATTGAAGTTAAGATAATTTTCACGTTTTGGGTAGAGAGATAAATTTTCACGAATACGGTCATAGATAATCACAACGTTATTGATAGAATACCCAATAACGGTCAAGATTGCAGCGATAAAAGACTGATCAATTTCCATTGAGAAGGGCATAATTTTGTACAGTAATGAGAATAGACCTACAGTGAGTAATGTATCGTGGAATAGAGCGAATACGCCACCAAGACCAAATTGCCAATTTTTGAACCGGATAGCAATATAGATGAATATTAATACGAGGGAAATTAATACAGCCCAAATTGCAGACCATAACAACTCACCGGCAATCGTGGGTTGAACTTTTTGTGAACTTTGAATACCTCTTGGGTCAATTTGTTGAGTAAAGTCGATTTGGGAAATATTGGTTTTGACGTAGAAAGATTTCAGAGCATTATATAATTTAACTTCACATTCTTTATCATCAGAAGGATCATTGCTATCAATTTTATAGTTTGTTGTAATCCTTACCTGATCATCACCACCAAAAGTTTTAACTTCCGGATTACCACCAAATTCGTCTGCAACAGCAGCTCTAACATTAGCAGTATTAATCGGTTGGTCAAAACGAACCACAAAATTACGTCCCCCTGTAAAATCAATACCGGGTTGTAATTTTAAAGTGAAGAAAGAGATAATACTAATCAACATCAATACTGCTGAGATAGAATAGAATATTTTCTTCATTCCTAAGAAATCATAATTAAGATTTGTGAAAGCATTGATAGTGTATTTATTTCCAAATCTAAGGAATGTACCTTTTCTTTTGAGTGTAGATTCAAAAATCAAACGAGAGATAAAAATAGCGGTAAAAAGGGAAGAGATGATACCTATGATTAGAGAGGTAGCAAAACCTTGAATAGGACCTGAACCAAAAATATAGAGCACAACAGCAGTAATTAATGTGGTAACGTTACCGTCAATAATAGCAGAATAGGCATTTTTAAATCCTTCTTCAATCGCAAGTCGCAAGCCCTTTCCAGCTCGTACTTCTTCTCGAATACGTTCATAGATAATGACGTTGGCATCCACTGCCATACCCAGAGTAAGTACAATACCTGCTATACCCGGCAATGTCAATACAGCTCCTAAAGAGGATAAAACACCCATAATAAAGAACAGGTTGGTCAACAAAGCTAAATCGGCGACCAATCCGGCACGGCTATAGTATGCAATCATATAAAATAATACTAAAATGAAAGCCAAAACTACGGAAATTAAACCCGATTGAATAGACTCTGAACCAAGTGTAGGTCCTACAACTTCAGATTGAACGATATTCACTTTTGCTTCCAAATTACCCGAATTAAGAACGGTAGCTAAGTCCTTTGCTTCTTCAATAGAGAAACTACCGGAAATTGATGATTGTCCGTTAGGGATTTCAGATTTGATAACAGGATAAGAATAAACGATATTATCAAGTACAATAGCAATATAGGTTTGTTTTCCCGGCAGGAGGTCAGCTGCTGCTTTTGTAATTTTACGCCATTCATCGGAAGCTCTATCCTCCATAGACATGGAAACTGTAACTGTATTGTTCTGGTCAACATCTTGACGAGCAGTACGAACTACTCTTGCGCCGTCAATAGTTTCCGAACTCAATTTTGGTCCTATACGGTCATTATTTTTTTTCAAGGGAACTAAAGGATAAGTATTATTAAATCTCTTATCCATTTTACCCCAACAGAAGACTATATTGCTATTTCCAATCAATCTTTGAATTTCAGCAAGATGTTGATCCACTATTTTCATATCAGCTTCTTTAAAGAAACCGATTGCAACGCCATCAGAGCCGGTACTTCTACTTAAAATAGTACCTAAATCATTATTAATTTCTTCATCTTCATCTTCGTCAATTTCTGCTGCTAAGGTATCTGTAGTAGTGTCAATAGCAGTTTCTGTGGATATTTCAGCGACAAGTTGTTGACCTAATTTAACATCTGCTTGTCTAAATAATTCATGGATAGTAACCCCATTTACAACATCACTATAAACTTCCCAAAACTCTAATTTAGCGGTACTTTTCAACAAATCAGTAACACGTTCCGGCTCTTTTATACCTGGTAATTCCACTAAAATACGTCCCCCTGCTAATCTTTGAATGTTAGGTTGTGCAACGCCAAAACGGTCAATACGAGTACGTAAGATTTTGAAAGTACGGTCAACGATATCATCGGTTTCTGTAACAATAAAACTCTTTATTTGATCATCTGTAGCATTTTTAATTCCGGAACGATCACCAAAATAGGTACGTAAAGCCGCATTAGATAGATTTAGGGCATTTTTTTCTTCGTTGAAAGTCTGAACAAAAATATCTATAAAGTCTCCTCCCACTACGGAGTTATACTTTACGATGGCTTTATTCATAGCATTTTGGAAAAGCTCATCTTCCGTATTATTAGCCAAACTATTGACTACATCAGGAACAGAAATTTCGAGTGTAACGTTCATACCGCCCTTTAAATCCAACCCGAGATTTAACTCTTTGTTTTTACATTGTTTGTAAGTCATTCCAAAAAATACCGATGAATCTTTCATCAATGATAGATAATGACTTTCGTTCCAATCGTAGATAGAGTCGGTAAGCTGTTTTTTCAACATAGGCTCCCCTTTAGCGGTGATCGCTAAGAATTGTTCAGCCTCCGTTGAAGTAACAGATTCTTCTGCATATTTTTTAGCATCTTTTTCAACAGAATTAGTTACGAAAGTGAAAGAGAGACAATACACACAAATAGCAGCAATGAGTATTGTAAAGAATAGCACTAAACCTTTGTTCTTCATTTTTTCTTATTTATTTGATTATTAATATTTTAACTTAAATTATTGTGTTTTTTTTCGGTTTGCAAATTTACATGATTTTTTTTGATTTCTCAATGGTATTAATAAAAAAAATAAAAAAATGTACATAATCCTCCATATTGCTTACTTAAATCAGAGCAGCAGCACTTCTGCAATACGTATTTGGTATTGGATAGTAAGTAATGATTAATGGTTAGAGTTAGAGTTCGTTTTTAGCTTTTCACTTTTAGTTTTTAGTTTATTATCAGTTTCCCCGTACTCTTCCGCCCCTCAAACTCCACAGTATAGATATAGATCCCCGCCACAAAGCGGCTTACATTGATACTCTCCTTATCTCCAATCTCCTGCCTTAGCAACTCCCTGCC
>JAITTF010000327.1 GCA_031287215.1 Bacteroidales bacterium | reverse complement strand
ATATCAAAACGATTTGCTAAAAAAGAGAATACATTATCTTGAGAATGAACCATCTTACTTAGAAAGAATGGTGCGAAGTGAATTAAACGTTATAGCTCCAGGTGAGATAGAGTATAGGTTTTCAAATAAAGATAAATAAAAACATTAGTTGAAATGTTGTCAATCCAATATCTTTTTAAGTTTATCTGCGTTGTTTCTTAGTGTGTCAATATAAGAGTTTTCAATAGTAATATTGCTTACAGCTATATATGGAATTTTGGTTTTTTCTGTGATAATTTTGCCTATCGGAGAGGTTTCTTGCAAACTACCCACAATCATTTTTATTCCATTTCTTTTTGCAGTGTTCATAAGGTAAGCGAGTTTTCTTCCTGTTAATTCATTTCCATAAATAGCAATAATATCAAATCCGTAATCTTCTAATAAATCTTTTATTTGTTGATTTGCAATAATTTTTACTCCGTAAGCTTTGGATAAATCTTTTTTTATTTTTTCTGCGGTAAAATGGATATTATAAACATAATTAGCAGCATTATCTTGATAATACGCTGTGTTTTTGGGATCTATATTTGAAAGTATAGTTTTAATTTCTTCAGATGCGCGTATATGTAGGTAGGGAATCATCAAGTTGCCTTGAGTTTTTATAATTTTATAAATTTTATTTTTATATTCGGAGTTCTCTTTAAACTTATCAACCCATGTTTCAGAACCATATCTTAAAATCAAATTGCTTTTTTGTATCGTTTCTGCATTTCTTTCAATACTATCATTTTCTTTTTGAGAAATTTTAGGATCTGTAAGTACATTAACGTTGACGCTAGTTGCACCAATTTGTAGAACAATTTCAGCAATATTTGAAGTTGTAACTGCAATTTCGATCTTTGTTTTATTGGCAGTGGAAGATATTGCGAAAGCAATTGTGTTGAAAGCTAAAACAAAACCAAGAAAAAATAATTTTTTCATATTGAACATTATAACAAATAATTTATTTTCATATTTTTTCTGACAAAAGTGTAATATTAACTATTAATGGACAAACAAAAAAATATTATATATAGTTAGTTAACTTCATAATGACATATTGCGTTAATTAATTTAGAATAAGGCAAATATGAAAAAGTTTAAAGTAATAATGTTTATTATTTTCTTTTTCTTTTCTTTTACGTCATTAACAACTGCTGACGTGAGTTTTGTAACGCAAAGCGATGTTGATAATGCTAGTAAGTGGAATGTTATTGCGCCTGATAATCCCGGTATTTTTTATGGAGATTTTTCGGTTTCAACAAATCATATAATTACATCAAATTCTATCCTTCGATCAAGTGATCCAAATCAAAAAAGAGTGCTAAAAGCCAATAACAACAATACTTTTTTTATTGTCAATGGTAATGCGCAAATAACAATCAATAATATTGTTCTTCAAGATGCGATATATAGTGCTGGTGATAGTCGAGGGGGCGGTGCGCTTTATTTTGCAAATTCTTCAACGTTAAATGGTAATGTGTCTTTTGAACGAAATGTAGCAATGGGTGCTAATTATGGTGGCGCAGTATGCTCTTCAGAAACGCTTACTATTACGGGTAATGTTTCATTTCTGCAGAACTTTGCCGGAGCGCGCGGCGGTGCAGTTTTTGCTTTAGGAGATATTACTTTTACAGACTTGAGTAATTTTGAAATAATTTTTAATACATCAACTTATTCCGGTGGTGGTATATATTCCGGCGGTGCATTAACTGTTGGCGGTGGAGCAATAATAGAAGGTAATAGTTCATTACAAGAAGGTGGTGGAGGAATATATTCAATAAGGGACATTTCATTTACAAACCCTGCAAAAATAATTGAAATTTCGTCAAATTCTGCTCATGGATATGGTGCCGGAATTTTTTCATCAGGAAGTGTGACGTTTGCTGGCGGTGCAGTTATTAACTACAATCAGAACGTATCTCTTTCAGCAGATCATTTTCATGGCGGGGGTATATATGCCAATGAAGGTGTTTCTTTTACTTCAAACAATGTCGTTATAGAGCTTTCAAATAATATTGCAGCCGGTGCTGGTGGCGCAATTTTTGCAAATAAAAATATCATATTTAATAATGGAGCAATAATATCATCTAATAAAACTTATGGCGGCGATGGCGGTGCAATTTGTTCAAGTTCAGGTTACGTATCGTTTGATTCTTACGTTAATGCAAATTATAATGAAGCTGTAGGTAGCGGCGGCGTAATATGTTCACAAGGTATTTTGATAAATGACGGCGGTTATTTTAGCAATAATAAAGCTACCGTAACCGGTGGAGCAATATACGTGTATGATAGTACTACGTCATATATTGCAGCTTTAACTAAAGATGTTTTATTTACAAATAATACAAAAGGTAACGAAAATCTAAAAAACGATATACATATGGGCGGGCATTCAGTAGCCGGTTCATCAAATACGCTTACATTTTTTGCAGAAGGGTCAAAAAGTATAATTCTTGACGGCGGTATAACGGTATCAGGCGAAAGAAATATTGTAAATAAAACAGGTCAGGGGTATCTGTACATGAATGGATACTTTGATTTGCAAAATTTAAATGTAAGTAGTGGAACTGTGGTATTTGGTATAGATTCAGATATACATATTGATGTAGCTAATTTTTCTAATGCTTCTGTGATTGATGTAAACAGTAAAAATCCGGACAAAGATATAGTCATATCTACTATCACATCATCGGCGTTAATTCATTATAATATAAATTTGGATGGAAATTCGTTGGCTAAATTCGCTGCAACTTATGCTGATATGACAGGTACAAAAATTAAGTACACAATATCAGGCACTGATTCGAATACAAAAAAATACACCATTGTTATTTCAAATGCAGCTAAAGGAGCCATAAATATTGATAACACCAATTCTGAAGGTAAAGAAATGGCAAGAGTACATTCGTCTATTGTGTATCGAGGAAACCATGGGAGCAGCGCGGCATCTTGGAAAGCTGTTGATTTAAATATTCAAGTAGATCAATTAAATGCTATTGAGAAATTAAATTATAATCAATCAAATATTGCTGAGTCTTTGGATAAAGATTATGGTGCATCTAAAGGAGATTTTTTTTATATTATAGACCAAATAGATAGAATGAAAAATATGGCTGCGAAAAAGAACGCTTTAATGGATTTATCAGGTTATATTTATGCAAATGCAATTACTATGCCGGCATTAAACACGTCGAAAAACAATGTTTTATCAAGACTCAAAAGAAGTTATTTTACAAATGATGAAAGCTTTTATAAAAGAAATATTTGGGCTCAGAGCTACTATGCGGATAATGTATATAATAATGGAGACATCAATTCGCCCGGAGATTTTAAAGCCGTAAACAGTGGAGTACAGGTAGGCATGGATACTTTAAAGGAAGATACGCAAATTTTTGGAGTGACTTTTGGTTTTATGGATACCAAGTCAAAACAAAATCAAGATAGCGTTGATATTAAAGGGTACAATTTGGGCGGTTACGGATCCAGGTTTTTTGATAATAATTTTGAGACAAAAATTATAATTATGGGCAGTAGACAGAATTATTCTTCTTCAAGGAATATAAATTACTTAAATAGAACTGCGACTTCTGAATTTTCTGGTTACAGCATAAATACATCAGCAGAGCTTTCGTATAATTATTACCATAGTAAGAGTTTATGTTTAAGACCGTTTATGGGCATGGATTATGCATATATATCTATAGATGAGTTTCTGGAAAAAGGCGCTGATAGCGCAGGGTTGATTGTTTTTTCAGGATCTTATGATAAAGTCGATGCTGTTTTGGGTTTTCAAGTAAATAATGGAACTGGTAATAAATTTAAATGGTATGCAGAAATGAAGGGAGATTTAATTTTATCAGGCAAATCGGGAAAATTTACAGGCAGATTTAAAAATGGAGTTCAACACATAAATATTAAAGGTATTGAAAATGATATTTTTAATGCAACAATTGGGATTGGTATTTTTTACGATATTTCAAATTCTTTTAGCGCTTATGCGAATATAAATAATATACTGTCTGAAACGCAAACAGCATATTATGGCAATATAGGTTTAAATTATAAATTCACAACAGAACCCGTTGACTTTTACGCTAGAAATTAAATAACGAAAAGAGGGTACAATGATAGGTCTGTTTATAAGCAAGTTGCTTTCATTTAAAAAGAATGTTTTTTATTAATTCTTCATTTACTTTTCATTTCGTCTAGTTTTGTTTTTGCAGAACAAACGATTAATATTATTAATGCTGTAGCGCATGATGTTTATGGTAATGGCGATCTTCTTTTAAATGAGTATGAAGGGATGTATGTAGGAGGGCGTATAGGTTGTGGACACATTTTTGAACTAAATGAAAAATTAGGGATAGATGCAAGCGTGAAATACTTTTTTACAAACCAAGGGAGTAAAATGGAAATGGTATGGAAAGAGAAAGCCGATAGATAGAATGGTACGGAAGAAGGAAGAGCAAAGAACAGACGCATAGAGGTAATAGTAATGCAATAAGTAAATAGAGTTTAAATTTATCACAAAGGCGACAAACAGCGTGTTTTGTTATTCCTGCCTCCGATTAAGACATTCGAGGATGAATCCATGTTTAAAACAAATATCAACGCGGATTCCGTGTCAAGCCCGGGATGACGACTATTCTTCAATGGGTTGCGTAAACTATTAGTTATTATCAATAATTGTTGTAAACAGTTTTACCTTGATGATACTTATACCAACGCTTAAATTATACTTTTTTCTTCCCTTTTTTTTCAGCGGGTTGATGACATACCGGCGACAAACATAGATCCCGGATCGAGTCCGGGATGACAACAACGTCAGGTACAACATCTCTTTGGTTATCTGAAAAGCATAGCTTTGAAGATTCTAGTCTTTCTGGATATTTCGGTCGCTTCGCTTCTCAATCCCGGGCTTGACCCGGGATACTATTTTTTACGCTAATCCTTGCGCCTGTACTGTCTTTGCCGTCATCCCGGGCTTGACCCGG